>JAACJX010000251.1 GCA_014237545.1 Ardenticatenia bacterium
GGCGGCTCTTGACGACCACCAGGGCCACGTCGACCAGGCCCACATCTCCCGGATTATCGGTGATGGCGGGAAAATGATCGGTGACCCGACCGTCTGGAAATCGAACCCGCAACCCGTATGATCCGACAGTCGCTACCTGCTCCGGCCAATGGCCAATCATTGTAACGTCACCGATATCGCCCAGATAAGCGCCCAGCAGGCATCCCAAGGCGCCCACGCCCACCACCCCAACTCTGATCGGTTTGTCAGCGGGCCAGGCTTTGATGAAATGCCTCCAGTTCTTCCGCGTTCATGGCGAAGGAATGTTCATCGTCCGGAAANCGGTGGTTGANGACGTCTTCCCGGTATGTGANNAAGGCGTCGATAATCNGNTGCTGGAGCTNGGCGTATTGCTTCACGAAGCGGGGCTGCACCTTGTCGTAGAGACCNAGCACGTCATGGNAAACCAGCACCTGGCCATCGCAATCCGGNCCGGCGCCAATGCCGATTGTCGGGATACGCAACCGTTCGGTGATNGCCGCGGCAACCGGAGCCGGAACNGCTTCGAGCACAATGGCGTAACAACCCGCNTCTTCCAGNGCCAGCGCGTCGTCTACCAGCCGCCGGGCGGCCGCGGCGGTGCGTCCCTGCGTCTTGAAGCCGCCTAACTTGCTGACNGATTGCGGCGTAAGCCCGATGTGGCCCATCACNGGAATGCCNGCGTCAACGATGGCGCGAACTGNTTCNGCCACTTCGCGCCCACCCTCCAGCTTCACGCTATCCATATTCCCTTCTTTCAGGAGTCGNCCGGCGTTGCGAATNGCGTCGAATTTATCCACCTGATAGGAGAGGAAGGGCAGGTCGCCCACCAAATGGGCATAANTNGCCCCACGCGCCACGGCGCGGCAGTGGTGAAGCATTTCATCCATGGTAACAGGTACGGTGCTTTCCAGGCCCATCATCACCATACCAAGTGAGTCGCCAACGAGGNTCATGTCGATTTCCGCCATGTCGACGAGTAGCGCGCCCGTGTAANCATAGGCGGTCAGCATGCTGATTGGCTCCTGCCGCTGTTTTTTGGCCTGAATATCAAGCGTTGTAATCTTTTTTCGGCTCATTNGTAAATCCCNGCGCATCTGGTTTGGGCGCGTCTGACCGCAGGCCAGATACCTGATTGAAGAAAANGNCTCTCATTCGCCGGGTGTTTGTGATTCGCGGCGATAGGNTTGCATGGCCCGATTTAGCTCCAGCACGATGAGCGCGGCCTGTTCAGGGGTGATGTAGATGCTGACTTCATCGGCCTTAAAGAGCTTTTCCTCCTCGGGGCAATCTTCCTCGANGCACAGGCAGATGTCATCATCAAATTCTTTGTCGCTTTCTTCGTAATAGATCGATAATTTGAGGCTGCCATCCAGCAGGGTAATAGTAGACATGGTCAACTCCTTTATTGATTCTATCTGCTATCTTTCCTGATGACTCATNTGAATATAGCCACGNCGAACAGTGCGNGTGTCCTCGATGGTNATAAATGCGTTNGGATCGACAGATTCGGCGATGGCGCANATCTTGTCCACTTCCTTTCTCTTCACCACGGCGACGATCATCCCGACCGTTCCACCGCGGCCGTGNCCCCAGCCGACTGTGGCCCCATGCCCNGCCTTGTGNATCTCGTCCACAATACTTTGCGCCTTATAGCGCGANATTACCCGCACGTTGGCAAACCCNGTCGCCGTTTGCTCATCCAGGAACATCCCGGCAACCGTGCCAACCGAAAATCCNAGGCAGTAGCCNAGNACNTTCCAGACGTTGTCNAGATTGTTCACCACCTCGCCGATGGCAATNACGTAGGTTAAGACCTCGAAGAAGCCGGCCACGAATGCGGCGACCTTTTTGCCGCGCATCATCACGAGCACGCGAATGGTGCNGACGGCAATGCCGAACACGCGCAGGAGGAAAATCAGGATTGCCCCCATGANGACATCATTTGTCAGCGGGGGAAGATCAAAAGAGA
>JAACJX010000193.1 GCA_014237545.1 Ardenticatenia bacterium
CATCGGCAACTTGACCCAGTTCACTGCCGGCGCGGACAGCTACACCTACACCTACGACGACCTCAACCGGCTGAAGAAGGTCACGGGGGCGATTGGCCGCGACTAAACTTACGACCTGCTGGGCAACTTTGACTCGGTGACCATGGGGGGCCAGGTGCAGGACTACACCTACGCCGCCGGCAACGCGTCGCGGCTGATGAGCGTCAGTAACCTGCCGCTGACGGTCGACGCGGCGGCCGGCTACGACCCCTGGGGCAACCTGCGCAAGTACCCCCTGCAGGGCGTCGCCTACGAACTGAACTTTAACGCCGAGAACCGGCTGGCGTCGGTGAAGGTGGGCGCGGCCCAGCCGACGGTGTTTGCCTACGATGCCGACGGGCAGCGGGTCCAAACCACCTACCCCGATGGGACGATTATCTACACGCCTTTCCCGGACTACGAAGTCACCGACCCGCCCGGCAGCGGGGCCAATACCGTGCGCACGACCTACCGCCTAGCGGGGCAGATCGTGGCCGTGCAGACGAAGGTGGGGACAGCCGCAGGCACATTCTACTACACCTACACCGACCACCTGGGCAATATAACGGCTCTCAGCACGGCCGCCGGCGCGTTTGTGACCGGCTCGAAGGCCCGCTACGATCCTTTCGGCACGTTCACGACGACCACGCCGACCAGCAACCCGGCCATCTCCAACCACGGGTTTACCGGGCATCGCCATAACAACACGGGCGCGAACGACCTGGACCTGATCTACATGAACGCCCGCTATTACATGCCGCTGGTGGGCCGGTTCATAAGCCCGGATACGATTGTGCCCGATCCGGGGAATCCGCAGAGCTACAATCGGTATGCCTACGGAAATAACAATCCTGTCAAGTTTGTGGACCTCAGTGGGCATTATGCTCAATGTTCGGCAACTGGCAGTGATGGTTTTTACGCCAACTGTGATGAGTGGATGCAGGAAGCGATAAGGATTCTGGGACTGGAAGGCGGTCTGGATGGGGCGCGCCTGGCAGAGCTTTTCTTGCAGTGGTTTAATGACCCTGGCAAGATGCTCCATATAAAAGCCTATTACGCCCAAGCCGGAACAATGCGCACGCGGCAATACACTGCCGATACGGCCAGTATCTTTATTGACATGAATGTGATCTCGGGTTTTGACCTGGGCGATATTGCCCTTCTTGGTCATGAGTTGGAACACGTGTCACAAGGAACTTGGCAAGCATGGTCAATCCAGGGTGAAGTGCTCGCCTATCAGGTCGAGTTTAGGATACGTGAGTCAATGGGCGTACGCCAGAGCTCGTACACCAATGGAGCAATGGGAATTTTCGAGGATCATACTCGCGCCTCCTACGACGCAAGTTCCTATCATGAATTGTTAGAAGCAAGAACCGGATTTCTTGACCCACAAGGGGGGCTTGTCGATTACAATGTCTGGTATGAACCGAACTTGCCATGGCCGCAAGAGACAGACCATCAAGCATGGCAGGCAGCGGTGCGAAAATCGCTGATTACAAACGCTGGGTCATTAATCCATCCCTCGCCGCGTTAGGGAGCTACTAATGAGAACGCCTATTCTCACCTGCCTGCGTTTACTGACCCTTTCGTCTATTATCTGTGCGTTTGGTTGCTATCGCCAGAAGGATCAGTTGATTGAACTAGAGGGCGTCAGCTCACTTGAGGTCAGGCATGCGCCCTCGACAGGGTTCTCGGAATTGGCCTGGTCACCGGATGGTCACTCTGTAGCCGCACTTGCATTCGCAGGGCAAAACAATGGCAGCGTGGCGTTAATCGATCTCCAAACCGGTATGGCGCGGACGTTATACGAATCAGGTGGACCTTATAACCTTCTTCCTGAGTGGTCTCCTAATGGGCAATCGCTTATCTTTGCCGCGCCCACAGAGTCGATACCCCATCAAGGTGGAGTCGTTGTGGCTGATGCGGATACCGGCCAGATCATTCATAATCTGGGCTTTGGAGGTTACGCCACCTGGACAGCGGATCCAGAGAACGTCATTGTGCTCGGATTTGATTCATCTTGTAGGGAAGAGATCCCGATCTATGAATACAACCTGACCACCGGCACGAGGCGTATACTTGGCTCGACCATTTCCTGCTTTGCTGAGTCGGCTCATAGGCTAGACGCTTCCGCTGATGGCAAATTGATAGTATCAGACAACACGGGTACGAGAACCCAAATCTTGAGTATCGTCGATGGCACTGAGCAAGGAGAATTAAGTCCTCCAGTCAGGAGAGAAACCGTGTGGTCGCCAAGCGGTACGATGCTGGCATTTCTTGACGGCGGGATGAACTCTGAAGTAGAAGATGACGGCATCATATTAGCTCGTGCAGACGGCACGTGTCTGAGCGAACCACTTAAACTAGGAGTCGAGTTGCTATCTCTAGACTGGAGTCCAGATGAGAAACAACTTGTCTTTTCCACAAGGGACGCTAATCGCCTATACTTTCTGGATCTCACGACCGGAGGTGGCAAGGATTTTAAGGACTCGTACCGTCAGAGGTGTGTCGATTAGTCTTGTCCGCAGGCAAGCAAAGATAGCTGACTGTACCGACGGCTGCTTGTTCCTATTCAATTGTCACCAGCACCTTAACAACCAGCCAAACGTTAGCTAGCCAACCCCGACGGCGACAGTTTGGACGGCGGCAACTTGAAGGTCTTACTACCCCAGCGGATGTGGGTCAGTTCCTGGCCGATATCCAGCCTGTCCAGATGATGCCGGGTGAACTCTAGGGCGCTCATCCCGTCAGGCAGGTTCTTCACCTGCAGCTTGTAGGCCAGGGCGAAGAACGAGCAGGCCACCTGCTCATCGGTGGCGAAGCGGTCGACCTCGCCGTGGGTCAGCACGTGCCAGACCGTGATGAGCAGCTTGCGGGCGATGGCCACCCTGGCCTTCTTGGGGGCCGTCTGGCGGCACAGGTGCTTGTACTCGGTCCGCCAGTGGTCGTGGTAGCGTATCGCCGACTGCGCCTCCTCGACCATCGCCCGGCGCAGGTCGCGCCGCCCCACCTTGGTGATACGGCCCGACCACAGCGATGGCCCATGCCGCTTGATCGCTTAGAATGGCGGTTATCCAGCTCTAATATCCCAACTGCGACGCCAGCCACCGCTCCACCGTCTCGATGCTCATCCCCTTGCGTGCGGCGTAGAACTGGGAAATCACCCCTAATCCGACACGACAGGAGAGAAATCAGGTACTGGTTGCCCAGTCGCACGTGCATAGATCACGACCGGATCCAGATCAGCGCCGTTCGGCCAGACGATCGTTCCCAGATCGGGTTCGACGCGTACCTGTTGGAAATAGGACTGCTCACGCAACGGCGCGAACACGCCGCTGAACTCCACCAATTCAGCCACG
>JAACJX010000680.1 GCA_014237545.1 Ardenticatenia bacterium
GAGTACCAGAACTCCTCGTAGAAGCCGACCGTCTCGCCGAAAGCGAAGATGCCGAACATGACGCCCAGAACGAAGATGATCCCGTCGATCTTGCCCACGGCCGCGCCGACCATCGACGTGCCGGGGCAGTAGCCGCCAAGGATGAAGCCGACGCCCATGATCAGCCCACCGATGATACCCGGCCACAGGTAAGTCTCGTTGACGTAGACCAGGTTGTAATCGAGCAGGCCCAGGGCCGACGTCAGGAACACAAGCACCATCGCCGTGACAATGGCCCCGAACATGACCTTGAGCACGGTCATGTTCTTGAAATAGAACTGCGACGCCAGCAGCGGCGCGTTGGCAAAGCCCGAAATCTCGAGGGCGACGCCGAAGGCCATGCCGATGAGCAAATAGATGACGTACTGTCCCCAATGCCCCATGATTTCTGCAAGCGGTAGCGGAAATGGTGCCATGATTCATTTACCTCGATATTGACCGGTAACAATCGATCTTGTTTATTGGAAGGGGAGAAAGGGAGCAGGGGGGCGGGGGTGCGGGGNATCTCCCCTTCTCCCTTGCTCCCTCTCTCCCCTGCGCCCCAATTAGTTCCAAAGTTTGCGCACAAAGTAGGCGATGGCGTAGCCCCCGGCAAAGACGGCAAACATGAACGCCCAACTACCGACGGACAACACCGCGCCGCCGGAGAGCGCCTGGCCGCTGGTGCAGCCGCGAGCCATGCGCGCGCCGTANCCCATGATCGACCCGCCCAAGAAGGCGAACACCCANCGCACCCGGGGCGGNGTGTGGGGGCCGGCCTCGGTCTTGAATCCCAGGCGGCCGAAGATCCAACCCGACAGGATGCCGCCCAGGAACAGGCCGATGAACACGAACACCACCCAGCTATCGAACGGGTTCGTCTCGCCGCCGGCCATGGTCGTCAGGTAGGCCGTCCGGTCGACGTGGCCGGGGGCGATCAGGTCCTCGAACCAGACGACGAGCCGGTTCATGCCGCCCGACGCGCCCAGACCGTTGCCGGTCANNAAAAATGTTGAAAACAGGACAATGCCCAGGATGATGCCGCCCAGATAGGGATGGACGTAAGGCTTCGCCTCGCGCCGAGTGGCAACCTTCTCCTCGTGAGCTTCTTCTACCTTTGGTGATGTGATCGTCGTCATTCTGATTTTTTCCGTCCTCAAGCGCCGGCGGGTTCAATTCCGCCTCTCATCGATAATTCCTATTTTGCGCTCCAACGCCGCCTCAGTCGGCGGCCGTCGCCGCGGCTTCCGGGGCGGGTTCGCCGTGGGCCTCGTGAGCTTCCACGTCTTCCCAGCCAAGCATCATCGCCTTCATCCCCGCCGCCGGCGTCGGGCCGGTGGTAGTCAGATAGACGTGCATGATAATGAACGCCGCGAAACTCCAGGCCACCAGCGAATGCAGCGGCCCCAGCCACGGCAGCCCGCCCAGCGCGGCCGATGCCTGCGGCCAACGCTGCGCGCCCCACATCAACGCGCCGGTGATGATNTGCGCNGGCAGCAGNACGTTGAGCACCATGACGTAGGTCACTTGCTGCAGCGGGTTCATCTTGCGGTCGCGGGTTTTCTCATACGGATGCGGCTCGTTCTTNAAGATGCCGCGCAGGTAATAGAGCGCCTGCGTNAAGGCCTCGTCGAAGAAGCCNCGCGGCCGCGGGATGAACTGCTTGATCTCCCCGCTGGCCAGATGGTAGAACAGCGACAGCCCGGCATTGACCACCAGCAGGAAAGCCAGGATATTGTGCACCTGCACCACGTAGCTGAAGCTGAAGATGCCGAACAGATCGGGCTTGTGGATGATGAGCCCCGTGAAGAGCAGCAGCAGGATGGCCGCCGTCTGCAGCCAGTGCCACAACCGCTCGTACACGTCGTACATGTAGACCCGTTGCGTCGCCGGCGGCTCGCCGGCTTCGCCCGCTTCCTTGGCCCGCTTGCGCGCCGCCAGGATGCGCAACCCGCCGTGGATGATGACGCCCAACGACACACCAACGACCATCAACGCGCCGATGATGTCGACGATGCGCACGGCGTTGTGACCCAGTACGTACAGGCCCGCCTCAGACGTGCTGGGCGCGAAGTGGAGGGAGCCGTCCTCGGCCGCCTCGATACCGCCCGGCCATCTGACCGGCCCGCCCTCGTAAAGCGTTGGCAGCTCGCCGCCGGGAGTGCGGTCGGACAGGGTCAGGGTGGCCGCCAATTGGGAATCCTCGCCGTGGCAGGTGCGGCAATCGCGCGTCGCCCACTCGCCGCGGGCCGTGTTGTGGTTGATGCCGAACGGCTGAACCTCGCCGCGGATGCGCGGGGAATCGAGGCCGGCGGCCGACAAGCGCCCACTGATGACGTCGCGCTGGGCGTCGGTGGTGATATACAACTCGCTATACGAAAGCTCACCGTCGCCATCGGCGTCGAAGGCCGCCACAACTTCCGGCGCGTAGCTCTCCCCGTCGAAGTAAGCCGCCTGCAAGTAGCGCAGCGGCGCCGGCCGTGCTTCTTCTCCGTAGATCCAGTACCAGCTGCTGATCAGGTTGAACGGCGCCAGCCGGGTCGTGCCGTCGCGGTTCTCGCGGGGCAGCAGCACGGGCTCNTAGCCGGTGATCAGCGTGCTNGGACCCAATGTGTCGCCCTCCATGCCGCGGAACGCNCGCACCGGCTCGCNGTCNGCGGTCAGCACCGTCCAGTCGNTCGANTCCANCGCNGGGGCATAGAGCTTGGGTATGTGGCACGTCTCGCAGGCCATCGCCTCGGTGTGGCGCTCTTTGTAGGGCAGCCAGTTGTGGGTGTTGTCGATGCTGTGGCANGACTCGCAGCGACGGATCGTCTCGTCGAANCCGGGGGCCAGCGTNCCCTGNGCGCTCTGCCCCTTGGCGAACTGGTGNAGCGGCCGGTAGATGTACTCCCCCAGATCGACGCGTCGCGGGTCNAAGGTNAGGTGTTCGGGCTGANTGCCGCTGGTCTCNNGGTAATAGACCGGGTTGTTGAGCGAGTAGTGGCAGTCGGTGCACTCCAGCACGCGCTCCATGTGGATGTCCCACGAGCGGCCGAGCGTGTTTTTGTCCTGCAAATTCAACCCGCCGGCGTTGAGACGCTGCGGGGACATGATCTGCCCCGTGGTCAGCGTGTTCCAGTCGGCCGTGGTCAACTCGTCCAGCGTCAGCGGCGCCTCCACATTGTGGACCACGCCGTGACAGCTGCCGCAATTAGCCGCCGTCGGGTCGCTGACCGTCACATATTCGGGCAGCAGATTACCGAAATCATCAAATGCCTCCGGATTATAAGCCCAATTCCCCTGTTCTCCTTCTCCCCTGCTCTCCTGCTCCACAATGCCCGTCCCAAGGAGCGTCGCCGTTGTCGCCCCGCCGAAATCGCCCGC
>JAACJX010000162.1 GCA_014237545.1 Ardenticatenia bacterium
GCCTTAAAAGGAGAACTCCTATGACCCACAAAATCCCGCGCGTGCTCGCGCTGGCCGTCGTCCTGCTGCTCGGCATGACGATGGTCGGGGCGGTGGCGGCCGACCACACGCCGAACCCGTCAAGCGTGACGATTGTCGGCAATTTGCAAAGCGAAGCCAGCGGCGACGTCTGCGGCGATTGGGACCCGGGTTGCGCGGGCACCCATATTGATTACGACGCCGAGGATACCGTCTGGCAAGGGGATTTCAACATCCCCGCTGGTAGCTGGGAATACAAGGCCGCTCTCAACAATAGTTGGGACGAGAATTATGGCGCGAATGCCTCGCTGAATGGGCCGAACATCTCGCTCAGCCTGGCTGCGATGACCAACGTCAAGTTCTACTACGACCACGAGACCCACTGGGTCACCGATAATCAAACTTCGCGCATTGTCACAGTGCCGGGTAATTTCCAGAGCAAACTGGGTTGCGCCGGCGACTGGGACCCAGGCTGCCTGCGCTCCTGGCTGCAGGACCCCGATGGCGACGGCGTCTATGAATTGATAACCGACGCCCTACCGCCGGGCAACTACGAAGGCAAAGCGGCCATCAACGAGTCGTGGGACGAGAATTATGGCGCGGGCGGCGTGCCGGGCGGCGTGAATATCCCGTTCACTGTTTTCCCCAACAAGCCCGTTACCTTCCGGTTCACTTCGGCTACAAACACTCTGGTGATCCTAAGCGGCCACGCGCTGGACAACAACGTCGAGTACGANGGCCTGGGCCACAACAGCCACGACGACCTCTACCGCGCCCCCTTCGGCGCGGTGACGCCGGGGACCGAGGTGTTCCTGCGCTTCCGNNCCTACCACAACGATGTCGAGAGCGTCCGCGCCCGCGTCTGGGATGACGCCGCGCAAGGGCAGTTCTTCCTCGATTTCGTCAAGGTCGCCAGCGACGTTTCCTGCTACGACGAAGCACAGCCCGACGAAACCTGCGACTTCTGGCAAGCCAGCTATACGCCCGACGAGCCGACCACGCTCTACTACCGCTTCATCATCAGCGACGGCACGGCAACCGCGTTCTATGAGGATGACCGGTTCCGCGACGGCGGCTGGGGCGAAGCCTTCCCCAACACCAAGGACTGGGGCTACGCCATCCAGGTATACGATGCCGACTTCGAGCCGGTGGCCTGGATGCAGAACGGCGTCATGTACCAGATCTTCCCCGANCGNTTCCGCAACGGCCGCAGCAACAANGACCCGACCGGNAACGAGCCGCGCTANGGCTGGCCGACCGAGGCCCTGGACCGCATCATCACCAAAAGCTGGTCCGATCTGCCCGAGGGGTACTGCCGCTTCTACGTGAACCCGGCCGANCCCTGCGACGAAGATCCGCGCGGCCGCGATTACTTCGGCGGCGACCTGATGGGCGTCCAGCAGCGNCTGAACTACCTGANGTCGCTGGGCGTGACGATCATCTACTTCAACCCCATNTTCGACGCCGCGTCGAACCACGCCTACGACACCCAGGACTACTACACCATCGACCCGTTCTTCGGCACGAACGTCGAATTCGGGAAATTCGTCAACGCGGCCAAGAAGGCCGGCATCAAGGTCGTGCTCGATGGCGTGTTCAACCACGTGTCGTCTGACAGCAAGTACTTCGACCGCTACGGCCACTTCGCCACCGTCGGCGCGTGCGAGAGCGTCGATTCGCCCTACCGCGACTGGTTCACCTTCACGCCGGAGGCGGGTGGCCCGTGCGCCGGGCCCAGCGGTCCTAACACGATGACTTATGCGTCGTGGTGGAACTTCGACAGTCTGCCGGTGCTGAACAAGAACAACCAGGAAGTGCGCGACCTGTTCTACGCCACCGAGGACTCCGTCGGCCGCTACTGGCTGGAGAAGGGCGCGGCCGGCTGGCGGCTCGATGTGATGAGCGACGGCAGNTTCCCGGCCGAGTTCTGGCAGGGCTTCCGCGACGCCGTCAAGGATGAGAAGGCCGACGCGGCCATCATCGCCGAGGCATGGAAGAAGTTCGAGATCCTGCCCAAGACCCGNGGCGACCAGGCCGACACGGCNATGGGCTACCGNTTCCGNAACGCCATCCTCGGCTTCTTTGGCACGGTGGACGACAAGGGGTTCGAGGACGACGGCCAGAGCGACCAGCCGCCTTCGTTCTTCGCCACCAAGCTCATCTCTATCCGCGAGGACAACCCCGACGCCAGCTACTATACGATGATGAACATCATGGGCAGCCATGACACGCAGCGTATCCTGTGGCTGTTGACGCCGGGCGAGCGCAACCGCGAGGACCGCGAGTTCAACGCCGCCAACGTGGCCGCCGGCACGCAACTGCTGAAGCTGGCCACCGTGGTGCAGATGACCACGCCGGGCATGCCGACGATCTACTACGGCGACGAGGTCGGGCTGACCGGCGACGACGATCCCGACGACCGGCGCACGTTCCCCTGGACGGGCGGCGGGTCGTATGGCGTCGGCGGCGATCAGGAGTTGCGCGATCACTATGACTACCTGATCGAGCTTCGCCGCTTGTGGCCGGTCTTCCGCCAGGGCGAGATGACATTCCTGCTGACCGACGACGCTAACCGGACGCTGGCNTACCTGATGCGCACCGAGAACTCGGCGGCCATCGTGGCCATCAACCGCAACGATACGCCGCAAGAACTGGTTATCGATGCCAAGGGTATGGTGCCCGACGCTGTGAAGCTGCTCGACCGGCTGGGGACGATTCCCGGCTTTGTCTATGCCGCCGATGGGACGGTCACCATCGAATTGCCGGCNCTGAGCGCCGCCATCCTCATGCCGCAGGGCAAGCAGGACCTCGTCGCGCCCCAGGCCCCGACCCTGTCGGCCGCGGCCGGCAGCGAGCAAGTCGCCCTGAGCTGGAACGGAGTCAAGGATGCNGCCCGTTATCGCGTCTACCGCAGCCTCTTCACCGGCGGCGGTTACGAGTTCGTGGCCGACGTGACCGGCACGAGCTACGTCGACCTCGGGGTTGAGAACGGCCGGACGTACTACTACGTCGTGACGGCTGTCGACGCCAAGGGTAATGAGGGCCAGCACTCCAACGAGGCCGCCGCCACGCCGGCTTACGTCATCGGCTGGGCCAACTTGCAGTGGCCGCCGACGATGAATCACACGATTAGCACTGTCAACCGTACCGATACCGCCTACGGCCAGGTATGGATCGACGGCGTCACCAACCTGCCTGGCCCGACGCCTTCCCTCTGGGCGCAGTTGGGCTACGGCCCGGCGGGCACGAACCCGGCGACCCATCCAGCCTGGCAGTGGGTTGATGCATCCTTCAACAACAACGCGGGCAACAACGATGAGTTCATGGCCTCGCTGCTGCCGGAAGCGACCGGCGTCTTCAACTACGTCTATCGCTATTCGACCAATGGCGGGAGCACGTGGCTCTACGCGGNCCTGAACGGCCCGATNCCNGCCGGGGGCATGCCCGCGANTCCCGGCGTCCTGACGGTGAACAGCAGCGGCGACACGACCGCGCCGCCCGCTCCGACCGGTCTGACTGTCCTGGCGCAATCGCCGGACGGGATTGAGCTGGAATGGAACGCGGTGGTCGGCGACCCGACGCTCTACGGCTACGAGGTGCTACGCGGCGACGCCGCCGGCGGCCCATATACCCAGATTGCCGCGACAACCGCGACGACCTACACCGACACGGCCGTGGCCGAGGACACGACCTACTACTACGTCGTCCGCGCCATCGATACGTCGTTCAACCGCTCTGGCTTCTCCAACGAGGCGATGGGCGCGGCCGAGCGGCGCACGGTGACGGTGACGTTCAACGTGACCGTGCCGGCGACGACCGACGGCACCGGCCGCACTGTCAATATCGCCGGGTCGCTGTCGCAGCTGGATGGCGGCCTGCCCGACTGGGATCCTGGCCAGACAGCCCTGACCCGTGTCAACGCCACCACCTGGACCATCACCCTCACCGGCAAGGAAGGGACCCAGATCCAGTACAAGTACGCTCTCGCTTCGTGGGACTACGTCGAGAAGGGCACGACATGCGACGAGCTGGATAACCGCCAGTTGATCCTGTTCTACGGGGCCAACGGCGCCCAGACCGTCAACGATACCGTGCTCAACTGGCGCAACGTCGCCCCGTGCGGTAACTAACGCAACCGGAAACCGGGTTTTTTCCTGAAAACCCGGTTTCTACTCTCCTCGACCTTTAGAAACCGAGTTTCTCCGAACAATACCTTCGCCAAAATCAGATAGAGAAAAGGCTAGGGGTGGGAGCGTGAACCATCCCTAGCCGGGAAACCCGACGACAGATCGACTGCCCTAAAACCGGGTTCGGTTTTTGCGGAAGCAGTTTCAATGTCTCGGTT
>JAACJX010000558.1 GCA_014237545.1 Ardenticatenia bacterium
AAAAAAGCGGCGCCTGGGCGGGCGCCGCTTTTCCATCTCTAAAATATACGGTGTATCAGTTGGAATGGGGCCAAATTCGGGCCTGTTCCATTTCGCTACGGCAGTGTCGAGTCATAAAGCGGGCCATCATCGACCGCCGGGAAGCCGTCATTGCTGAGCGGAACCGAAACTTGAACTGTTCCGGTGCAAGTGTAGCCATATTCATCCTCAGCCTCGAAAGATATATGATAGACGCGGCCGTTACCAAGCCCATCTCGTTCCGCGCGAACTCCAGCTTTATGCGTGCCAATGCCCTTGCCATCCGGCGAGGTATTACCATCGTTATCACCATTAACCGGTTCGTCCTGATAGATGCTGGTAATGGAAATCTCGAAGTCATCACCGTCGAGATCCGTCACACCATTGATCATGATCGACTGGAACTTGCCGTTGGGCGGCCAGAGTGACAACCGACTTGGCTGTGCGGCACTGCAATCCGGTGGGGCGTTCAAGTCAAGATCCACAAGAACTGGATCATGATCAGACATCCGGTACATGTTATTGGCGTATAGAATGTTCTGGAGGTTATTCGTCTTGAAGTCAGTATTGTAATCTAGAACGCTCGGTTCGTCCGCGTTGATATGAAATTCCTCCACATTCGTTACCTGACCACCGATTGCTTCATTGCCTAAAGCATGATCGAGATAACCCCATTGCCCGTCGAACACGTAGGAGTAAGCAGTGGATCCCCCAAACAACGAAATCAGGTTTGTGTACCCGGCTGACTCGAGGGTGGTAATGGGATCTTCCTTGGCATACGAGTTCAGGTCACCGATTATAAGTACGTCGGGATCACCAGTACCAGTCGGATCGGATGCCAACCAATAAGCCAGCAAGTTAGCTGCATTTGTTCGCACAAAATTGCAGTTGCCCTGGCCGTCACCGGCGTCGGGTGCATCACACGCGCTACCTTTGCTCTTCAGATGATTGGTGCTGACCACAAACACATTGCCGGTTGAATTCTCTTCAAATGCCTGCGCCAGCGACGGACGGTTGCGATCTGCGGAATCCCCTCCGGTGACGAAAGAAGGTGAATTCAGAACTGCCGTCTGACCTACAGGAGTGACACTGGCCGGCTTGTAGATAAAGCCAACTTTGATCGCGTCTGTGCCCAATGCATCGATCTGCCCAGTCTCTGCATCGACATCAATAAATGCCCACGTCCCTGGAGCGGTCGCGGCGTTGAGTTGGTCGACCAACTCTGCTATGGCGCTTGAGGTGCTATAACCATCATTTTCAATCTCGCCTAATCCAACGATGTCCGCCCCGGTTTCCAAGATAGCTGCAACTGTCTTGGGCCACTGACGGTCAAACTCGGTTTGGGTGTCCGCACCACGGCAATCAGTTGGGCCACCGTTAACACCAAGAGTACAGTTATTAACGTTGTCAGGCAGTCCGTCCCACGTGTTAAAGTAGTTGAGTACGTTCATGCCCGCGACGCGTAAAGTTCCCGTTAGTGCTGGAGCATCTACCGGGCGAGGATTCGCTGGCTCAAAGTTGGGCACACCTCCACCCAAAGCGCCGACTGGGCGCAAACGATAGGCATTGCCACTGGCTGAGTTACCAGCCCAAGTGTAAGTCATGACGCCAACCATTCCCGTGACCGTGTCCCCACCGCGCAATGTATTGCTCGCGGTCAGTGGTTGACCGCCGCGGCCGAACAGGATTGGATCAGGGTTTTGGTTATTGAGAGCATCATCGACTATGATCTTGTTTAGGTTATTGGATGCTTGAAGGGCCAGAGCGGGAGCACCAGGAAGTACAACACTCGTCGGCTGTACTAACCGCGCACCCGAGGACATCACGACCTGACCGAATCGGCCAAGTTGGAAGTGTTCTGTGACAAACATCGTCTGGGGGAAGCGGACAAGCATGCCTTCAAATTGCTCCAGATAGTCGATTGACGGGATAGGGAATGTGACATCTACAGGTGCTACAGACCCGTCACCGCAATTCGTCACCGAACTAGCATTGATTTGAGTTTGGCCCTGGAATTCTGCCGCGGTTCCCTGGACTCGCACCACATCGCCAGGAACAACAAGGTCGTTATTGCCATTGAAGACAAAAATGCCATCTGATGTTGCTGCATTACCGTCCCCGGTCATGTCTTGCAAGTAAAAGCCGCGCAATGTCGGGCTTGCCCCTTCGTAATCGCCTACTACAACGCCTTGGGTGGTGACTGTGCCAGTGATGGCCGCGTTCGCCCCACTGCCCTGAATGTCGTAGATGTGCGTATAGGAGAGTTCACAGACATCAGCGGCTGTAAATGACGACACGAAGTCACCCTCCATGCTATCTGGAGGGTCGGTCTCATCCTGATCAGTGACCTGCGAAGCATAAATCGTAAGCGTGCACTCATCACCATGAGCGAAATCGGCATCGGGATCAATCGTAAACGTTGTCGGCCCACCGGAAACCGTTGTCGCTACAGGATCGGATATTGAGCAAGCGAGAGTGTACCATGTGCCGGTGACATTCACAGGCTCGCTGAAGTTTATCGTGATATTCGTGGCAATTGGAGCGTCGGGAGTACCGTTGCTTGGGCTTACGTTAGTGACANCAGGGGCGGTATCAACCACCANGCCNCAACTNGCAGNATGNNNACCNAGACCACCAAATGTATCCGTTGCAAATCCATCCCACTCAATTGAGGGGTCAAAGGAATTGCTGCCATCCGTATCACCGGCACAATTGGCTTCTTTCCGCTGCAAGGTATTATCGGCCGTCGACGTGAGACCACTACCCCATTCTGTTCCCGGATCGGATCCAACTTGGCCAATAACGTCAATAACAGTCGAGCCTTTTCTCAATACAACAGCGTCGTCGCCATTGAACCAGCCTGCTCCATTTGTCTGGTCGGCTTGAGCCAAAATAGTGGCGTTAGCACTCGCATGTGCCAACACAAAGACATCACCATCGCTGACTGTTCCAATGAGGTTTATAGTTAGGCCAGCAGACGTACTGCCATTGAAAAACATTTGGACGTTATATCCGCCCGCCGCCAGGTCGACCGATGCGCCAGTCCCATTGTAAATTTCGAGGGCCTTATTGTTACTACTTCCCTCTATATACTCGGAGATAAATAACTCTGTCGGTGCAGCGGCTCGGGCGATCCTGGCTTGGCCAAGAATCATGATACCGATCATTACAAGCACCAACAGCACAAAGCGGTTAACAGTACGGGTGTGGGTCATCTATACGCTCTCCTATAGAAGCGAATTTTGTGTGCGCCGGTGAGCCGTTCCCTCGGCGCGCGGATTTTCGGCTCCTTCCTTCCGTTTCCACTATTCCCAAGTGGCCCCTGTTCGATCACTAGTGTAGCAGAAAATAGAGCAAGGCA
>JAACJX010000443.1 GCA_014237545.1 Ardenticatenia bacterium
AGGATAACGGTTGACGGCGAGCCGGGGAGCGGGGTGCTTTTCATTTCCATGCCTGGACCTCCTTGTTCGTGCAGTTAAAAATCGAGATTGTTGGTCTGCTTGCTATCCTTTGCGCGTGGTTTCAATTGTAAGCCAATCCCCTGGTAGTAGCCACAAAGAGAAAGAGGGTTTATCCGCAGGTTTCGCCGATCACACCGATTGGAGAAGGATGCTGTTGATCCTTGTATTCCGCGTTCTTTTTTCTTCAGTTGGCATCCAGGAGCGTCAGGAGGCGGTCGATGAACTCGGCCTGGCCGGGCAGGATCTTGACGCGGGCCTCGTCGACGCCGAACCAGCCGGCGCGGTCGACCTCGGGGAAGCGGCGCCACTGCCCGGAGTTTGGCGGCCACTGGATGGAATAGGTGTTGCTGATGATGGTGTCTGCGTCAAGGTCGCCGGCGACGGCCCAGGCATGGACGATCTTGTTACCTTTCTGCTTCAGCTCGCCGAGAGGGGTGAAATCGCCGTCGATAGCATGACCGGTCTCCTCGGCGAATTCGCGACGCGCGGCCGCCAGCGGGTCCTCGCCCTCGTCGATCAGACCCTTGGGGATAGTCCACACGCCGGCGTCCTTCTTCGCCCAATAAGGGCCGCCCGGATGAGCGAGAAAGAGCTCTATGTGGTCATCGCGAAGGCGAAAGAGGAGCAAGCCGGCGCTGTGCAGGGGCATCGTGTTTCCAATGAGTAGTAATATTACTTCCAATGCCACACGGCATTGTCGGTGCTAGAAGGCNCCTCAAACAATCTGCGTCATCNGTGANNTCGNTGNAGGCTGCCTNTCATANGGNCAAATCANGCCCTTATTGTTCAAAAAACAANAATACGCGCAANTGAATGATAATNAGCCGCNTCTGAGGCGTGATNTCCTACATTAGCCGGTGATGACAGTGTGGAATACGGGCTTTTTAGCCGGTTGCGAACTGGCCCGTTAATGGTATTCTTGCCCCGCNGAACGTAGACAACGCCAACCACCNCCTCTCCATCGNCNCCNTGTTGTCGCCACATCGTGTTTGTTCACTCCGGCTACTATCGCCGGTTTATACAGCAATAGGAGAGAAATATGTCCAAAGCTAAACTNACCGCTTCTGAATGGGAACTCGTCCGGAACGCGCCCTACTGGGTCAACCAGGTGCTGGCCGAAGCCGACGGCCGCGTGTCATTTTTCACCCGCCGCCGNGAAGGCAAGGCGCTGGACCGGGCCCTGAAGGAGTACAACACCAAAAACGCCCTGATCAAGGACATTATCGCTGATGAGAGCGACGCGGCCAAGGAAATCGAGAAGGCCTCGGGGGCAGACGCCGAGAAGGCCCTCGGCCGCATCGCCGCTATCGTCGAGGAGAAATTGGGCTCCGACGACCTGGCCGAATTAAAGGACTTTCTGCTNAAGGTCGGCAANGAGNTCGCCNCGTCGTCGAAGGAAGGCGGCACGGGGATCGCCAAGGCCGTGTCCGAGAAGGAAGCGGCCGCGCTGACTCGNCTGGAGAGCGCCATGAAGGTCAGCTCGTCCTACGCCACGGCCCACACCGCCCAGCCGAAGCCGGCGGCCAAGCCGAGCTCGACCGCCAAGCCGGCGGCCAAGCCCAGCGCCACGGCCGCGCCGGCCCCGGCCAAGCGCGACGACGAGGCCCAGAAGAAGGAAGATCAGGAGAAGAAGCTGGCCGAGGCCCGCGAGCGCCAGGAGAAGGCCCGCAAGGAAGCCGAGGCCAAGGCCGAAGCCCGCAAGGAAGCTGATCAGAAGGAGCGCCTGGAAGCGGCCCGCAAGGAAGCAGAAGAGCGCCAGGCCGAAGCGAAGGCGAAAGCCGAGGCGGAGACCAAGGCTCGCGAAGAAGCGGCCCGCAAGGAAGCCGAGGCCAAGGCGGCCGCATCGGCCCCCAAGTACAAGGAATTCATCGCCGAGCACACTGTGCAGCCGGGAGACAACTTGAGCTTCATCTCCCAGCGCTACTACGGCACGCAGGCCAACTTCCGTATCATCTACGAAGCCAACCGCGACGTCATCGGTGACAACATGAATATCATCGTGCCGGGGCAGGTGTTGAAGATTCCGAAGCTGTAGGCTGGAATTTCTTGATTCAATGAATAAAAAGCGCCGCTANAATTCGATAGCGGCGCTTTTTTGTTAAGGGTGTATGCNTTACATATATTAAAATCAGTGATCACGAGGGGTTTCACTCCACTGCAGGTTTGGCCCGTCCAAAACAATGGAGAGGTGGTTTAGAACGTCTCGCCCCATAATGCCCCATTCCTGATCGATCAGCAAAAAACGCCCCTTGAAAATCCGGTTGATGAACTTCAACTCAAATCGAGCAACCGGTGCAAAGCTTATACTTCCGTTAAACCCCATCAATTCATATGCTTGATCCGCATCGATCGATAAGCCGAGTTCTTCCGCGCACGATTTTGGTACAAGCGTAACGTCGGCACCTGAATCCAATAACATTGGGATTTCACGAAGGATAGTGTCGCGTTCCTGGCTACGAATTTCCACACGGGTGAACGGAGCAGGGGGATCGAATAATTCGAAATTATAACGTTCCATCTGGCTCGATCTCGACTACTTCCTTAACGAAGTCAACGGCTTGCTCAGGATGGGCGAGACGAGGGCTCGCTATACGGGCTAGCAGTGCAACATTCAAGTTGGGAACGATGACATAGACCCTGGTCCTTTCAGGAAGTTTTACATTTCCCCTAAGTCGGATTATGCCGCCTTCGATTACGCCCTCAAAGGTTGTTACTTGCATCACTTACCTCACTTNCCTCACTTCGCTGAGATACCGGTTGCAGTTGGTGACTGATGTTCATTCTATATTATANCAGGACATCGCCCATTAAGATTAATTTGCATGTATGGACAAAAAAGCGCCGCTCTCCTTTTTGAGAGCGGCGCTTTTTCATCAGTTATTTGTAGAAAAACGAACCGTTAGCCTACCCGCCCAATCCGTTCCCCACCATTCCCATTCGTCGCCGGGGGAATGATGGCCGCGTCCGGCGCTTTCTCCGGCTCGCCGGCCTTCATCGGCGGGCCAACCGGCTCCAGCAGGGCCACGGCGATGACCTCGTCCAGATGGCTGACCGGGATGAGCTCCAGGTCCTGGCGCACGCGCTCCGGCAGTTCCGGGATGTCCTTGGCGTTTTCCTTCGGCAGCAGCACGGTCTTGATGCCCGCCCGGTGGGCGGCGATGGTCTTCGACTTCAGGCCGCCGATGGGCAGCACCTTGCCGCGCAGCGTCACCTCGCCGGTCATGGCCACGTCGCGGCGCACCGGCCGCCGGGTGAAGGCGGAAATGACCGCCGTCGCCATGGCGATGCCCGCGCTGGGGCCNTCCTTNGGCGTNGCGCCGTCGGGCACNTGGATGTGGACGTTGACCTTGTCGAACAGCGCCGGCTCCAGNCCCAGCGACCGGGCGTTGGCCCGGGCATAGGTCAGCGCCGCCTGGGCCGACTCCTGCATCACGTCGCCCAGCGANCCGGTCAGGGTGATGCGGCCGTTGCCCTCGCTCAGGCTGACCTCGATGGGCAGCGTGTTGCCGCCAAAGCTGTTGACGGCCAGCCCGGTNACCAGGCCGATCTCGTCCTGCTCCTCGATGACGCCGTAGGTGAACTTCCGCGGCCCCATGATCTCCTCGATGTCGGCCTCGGTCACCGCGAACGGCCCCGTCTCGCCGGAAGCCACGCNCACGGCCAGCTTGCGCACCACCTTGCCCAGGTTGCGCTCCAGCTGGCGGACGCCGGACTCCAGCGTGTAGTAGCGGATCAACCCGCGCAGCGCTTCGTCCTCGATCTTCACCTCGACNNNGCCGATNCCGTTGGCATCCTGCTGCTTCTTGAGCAGNTACNGNCGGGCGATGGCCAGTTTCTCGTCCTCGATGTAGCCGGGCATGGTGATCGTCTCCATGCGGTCCAGCAGCGNNNCCGGGATNGTGNTGAGCTGGTTCGACGTGGTNATGAAGATCACCTGGCTCAGGTCGAACGGCACCTCGAGGTAATGNTCGGTNAAGCTGTGGTTCTGCTCGGGATCGAGCACTTCCAGCAGCGCCGACGCCGGGTCGCCTCGCCANTCNGTGCCGACCTTGTCGATCTCGTCCAGGACGATGACCGGGTTGCGCGTCTTGGCATCNCGCAGGGCGCGGATGATCCGGCCGGGGATAGCCCCGATGTAGGTGCGNCGNTGGCCGCGAATNTCGGCCTCGTCGCGCACGCCACCCAGGCTGATGCGCACCATCTCGCGGCCGATGGCCCGCGCCACCGACGTGGCGATCGACGTCTTGCCGACGCCGGGCGGCCCGTTGAGATTGATGATCGCGCCCTTCATGTCCTTGCCGGCCAGCTTGCGCACGGCCACGTACTCGACGATGCGCTCCTTGACGTCCTCAAGGCCGTAGTGNTCGNTGTCGAGNACCTCGCGCNCGTGGGCGATGTCGAAGTTNTCCTCGGTCTCGTTNTTCCACGGCAGTTCNGTCAGCCACTCCAGNTANGTGCGGATGACGCTGGCCTCGGCCGACTGCTGGCCCTGATACTCCAGCCGCTTTAGCTCACTGAGCGCCCGCTCCAGTACTTTCTCCGGCATGCCGGCGTTCTCGATCTTGGTGCGCAGGTCATCGGGATTGTCCTCGGCGTCGTCGCCCAGTTCCTTGCGGATGGCCTTCATCTGCTCGCGCAGCATATAGTCGCGCTGCGCCTTCTCCGCGCCCTCGCGGGCATCGCTCTGGATCTTGCTGCGGATGTCGGCGATGCGCACTTCCTGGCGCAGGTGCTCCAGGATNGTCTCCAGNCGCGAGCGGCCGTTGAGGTTNGTCAACAGGCCGACCTCGACGTCGAACGGCAGGTTGATGAGACCGGCGATGTAGTCGGCCAGTTCGCCGGCCGTCTTGCTGGCGCGGGTCATGGTCATNACNTGCTGATTGGTCTCGCCGACCAACTGGATGTACTGCTCCAGGTAGGCGATGGTCTCGAGCTTCATCTGTTCATCGACCGCGTCCTCTTCGGCAAGCTCTTCGTAGCGGCCGATCAGGAACGGGTCGTGGCTCTCGATGCCAACCAGGCGCACGCGACGGTGCAGCTCGACGAGCATCTGAATGCCAACCGGCGTGCGCAACATATCGCGCGCCGTGGCCAGGATACCGATAGGGAAGACGTCGTCCGTGGTGGGCGTCTCGACGTCGGCGCTACGTTGCACCGCAATGAGCAACTCGCCGCCGCGCTCGATCGCCGCCTGGACGGCCGCCAGCGATGTCCGGCGGCCGATGGAGACGGTCGTCGTGACGCCGGGGAACACCGTGCCGCCGCGAAGCGGCACGACGGGAATCGGTTTGGTTTCGTACAGATCGTTCATAATTTCCTCTACCGCAAAAATCGCCAACGCGAGTTGCGATAGTAGGATTTTACCGGGCGCGAATATGCATTGCGATAGCGGGGTGTATGAGTTGTGTAAGAAAAGATA
>JAACJX010000444.1 GCA_014237545.1 Ardenticatenia bacterium
CGTCTTTCTGACCATGACCATCGTCGGCGGCTCGTTCTGGGGCAAGCCGGCCTGGAACACGTGGTGGATCTGGAGCCCGCGCCTGACGCTGATCACCGTCGCCTGGCTGGTCTATGCCGCCTACTTCATGCTGCGCGGCGCTATCGANGACCCGCACAAGCGCGCCCGNTATGCCGCCGTCTANGCNATCGTGTCGTTCGTCACGATCATCCTNACCTACNTNAGCATTCGCATCTTCCGCGACATCCACCCGGTGGTGATTGGCGGGACGACCGANGCGGCCGCCGGCGCGGCCGAGGGNTTGCAGACCTTCAGCGGTCTGGATTCGGCCAAGATGGGCATCACCCTGACGATCAACGTCATCGCCTTCTCCATTCTGGGCACGGCGTGGATCCTGGTCCGCATGCGCCTGCAGGACATGATCGANTATGCCGACAGCCTGAAGACCCGCGTGGCGGCNTATCTGAGCGGCCGGTCGCGCGGCCCGGCACTGGCCAACGGCCTGATGCTGGCCCTGCCNGCCCTCCAGCCGCGCATCGCCGATCCCAATGGCTTCAACCAGTANCTCATCGGNGGCTATGTGGTNATGTCGGCGCTGGCCCTGGGCTACATGCTCTANCTCTACCTGCGGCAGCGCAACCTGCAGAACGANATCGCCCTGCTGTCGCAATTGTTACAGGAAGATAAACGACCNCGNCGCTAGGGCCGCCGCNCCGCCCGCNATCGCGCCCCTGTGATATACTCTCCCGCGTAAGAACGACGGCGGCGGTATCGTCCGAGTGGAAGATTCCCCGCGAAAATTGCGAATGGGTCGGGGACGTTAGCAGTTGAATCAGACGGGACGGATCAGGCTCTTGCCGGTCCGTCCCGGTTTCCCTCGACTGACAATGGTTGATTTGACCTTCGCCATCTGACCGGCATTTGATTACAGGGTCGTTTCGAGAGAGTAATTCATGTCTGACCTAAAGGCACCCGCGCCGCAAACGCGCAAGTTATCGACGACGCAGATCGTCCTCATCGGGCTGGCCGTTTTGCTGGTCGCCTTTCTGATCATCGGATCGTTGATTCGCCCGGACACGAGCAACCAGCTTGTGTTCGGCGTCCAGCAGCAGCCGTTCGCCACGCTGGCGGTGCTGTCCTTCCTGGGCGGGCTGCTTAGCTTTGCCTCGCCCTGCACGCTGCCCATACTGACCGCCTACTTCGCCTTTGCCTTCCAGAGCGACCGGCAGCGCATTGCCGCCAACACGCTGGCCTTCATGCTCGGCCTGGCGACGACTTTCAGCCTGCTGGGCGCGACGGGCTTCGCCCTCGGCCGCGTGTTGGGGCAGAACCAGGGCTTCATCATGCTTATTGGTGGNGCNGCCATCGTCATCTTCGGNGTNATGAGTCTGCTCGGCCGCGGCTTCACNGGCGCTACCGGCNTGACCTCGCAAACCCGCAGCACAGACATGCGCGGCTCNTANCTNTTNGGCCTGACCTTCGCCATCGGCTGGTCGGCCTGCGTTGGCCCAATCCTGGGCGTCATCCTGACCCTGGCCCTGCAAACGGCCACCGTCTGGCATGGCATGATGNTGNTGTTCATCTTCACCCTCGGCCTGGGGCTGCCGCTGCTCATCGTCTCCACCTTCTTCGGCCGCATGAGCCGCCAGAGCGCTTTCTGGCGCGTGCTGCGCGGCAAGGGCTGGTCGTGGGACACGCACGTGTTCGTCGTGGCCCTGATCTGGGTGCTGGCCCTGTGGCGCATCATCGCCGCCTTTCTCGAGTACGCCATTCGCGAGTTCAACTTCCTCGACGGAGTCACCTATACCGCGGCGATGGAGTTCGGCATCCTGGCCCTGCTGCTCGTCGGCGCGGTCCTGTGGACGGTCACCAGCAAGGAGTCGCACCGGACCACGGTCCATCTGCATAGCACGCAACTGATCAGCGGGGCGCTGTTTATCCTGCTGGGGCTGCTGATGCTGGAAGGGCAGATGGGCCTGATCAACGGCATGCTGGTGCGGTGGTCGGCCGTCGTCGATGAGCGCATGCTCGGCTTCCAGGATTGGCTGCTGAACGTCTTCAGCCAGTAAATACGCCGATGGCCTCGCTGGACCCCCAACAATCCCCGGAGCCCGAACCGACGCCCGTGCCGCGCGGCGTGCTCATCGCCTTTGGCCTGGCGGCGCTGGTGCTGGCCGGGGCGCTGCTGTTCTATGCCTACGGCCGGTTCAATGATGACCAGGCGGACGCCGAATCGCTGGAATCCATCCCCGCTTTCAGCGG
Organism: Ardenticatenia bacterium; assembly: GCA_014237545.1. Taxonomy (GTDB): domain Bacteria; phylum Chloroflexota; class Anaerolineae; order Promineifilales; family Promineifilaceae; genus Promineifilum. Next base: position 2,263 of record JAACJX010000444.1, read on the forward strand.
CACGACCGAGAGCGGTATCGCCTCGGTCCAGACCGACCTGGATGGCCTGCCCGACGTGGGTAGCCCCGCGCCGGACTTTGAACTGGCCACGGTCGACGGCGGCACGGCGCGCCTGAGCGACTACGCCGGCCGGCCGGTCATCCTCAACTTCTGGGCCACCTGGTGCGCCCCGTGCCGGCTGGAGATGCCGGAGCTACAGCGGGCGCAGGACGAGTTCGACGCGGCCGAGAACGGCCCGATCGTCCTGGCCATCAACGAGGGCGACTCGGCCGAACAGGTGGGCGAGTTTTTCGCGGAGGTCGGCCTGACCATGCCGTCGCTTCTGGACGCCGAGGGCGAGGTCGGCACCACTTACGGCGCGTTCTTCCTGCCGACGACGATCATCATCGCCCCCGATGGCACGGTGGCCGCCGTTCACCGCGGCATGATCTCCCGCGACCAACTGGACACCTATCTGTCCGGCATCGAATCGGCCGAGGGGTCATGATCATCGACCGCATTCTCTACACGCTGGCCCGNCGCTGGCTGCTGTTTCTGAACCTGGCCGTCGGCATCTACGTCGGCCTNCCCATCCTGGCCCCGGTGCTGATGAACGCCGGGCTGACCGGCCCGGCCAACCTGCTCTACCGCGCCTANAGTCCGATGTGCCACCAGCTGGCCTCGCGCTCCTTCTTCCTCTTCGGCGAGCAGCCGGCCTACCCGCGGGAAATCGCCGGCAGCGACCTGACGCCGATCGAGGCCTANATGCCCGGCATCCCCGAGTTCGCCACNGCCTCGCCCGATCCGGAGCAGTGGGGAACGTTCCTCGTGCCGGCCCGGGCCTTCCGCGGCAACGAGCAGATGGGGTACAAGATGGCCCTTTGCCAGCGCGANATCAGNATCTACCTGTCGATGCTGATCGGNGGNCTGATCTACGGCGTGGCGCGGCGGCGCGGCCCGGTGCGGCCGCTGCCGTTCTGGCTCTTCCTCATCATCGGCCTGGGNCCCATCGCCCTCGACGGCTTCAGCCAGCTNTTCAGCCAGATGTTCGTCGGNCTNGGCGCCGAAAGCCTGGCCAACCTGATCCCGCTGCGCGAGAGCTCGCCNCTGCTGCGCAGCCTGACCGGGGCGATCATGGGCCTGAGCATCGTCTGGCTNCTCTACCCGCGACTGGACGACCAGTTCACGATGACGGCCAACGACATCGGCCGGCGGCTGGNNGCGCGGGAAGCGGCGGCCAATTCAGNCTGACCAGAAACCGGGCTTCTCCACGANACCCGGTTTCTTCTAANACTCCACTTACTTGCCGCCAATGGCTGACGGCAGAAAGATTCGAAACTGATTCGTGATAGGCNGTGGNGCCGGNGGCGCTTCGTCTACACCGCTCCAGAACCCNCCTGTCAGGATAAGACTGCCGGCCGCTTGTGNGGGAATGGCGTCGATCTCGCCNCCCGTCGCGGCAAAGGTGTAATGCTCGCTGCGGCTCAGGCTGTAGCCACTGGAGACATTGGCCCAGCGCAGGACGAGTCCCCCTTCTGCCCGCAANCGTGGCAACGCCACTGCCANAAGCATAATGAGGGCCAGCAGGACAAGCAGTAACCACTTTATTCGTCGATATGGGATATTCATCGATTGCTTTACTCCCCTATTGTGACCGTGCCGCCGGTGGTGCGCAGATACATGGGGCGGCTGATCGTCATTGCCTCGTCATAGGAGCCGGCCGTAATATAGACGCTACCGCCGCGGTCAACGGCCGCCACGCCTTCGCGAACACTGTTATAAGGTGACAACTTCGCCCCGGTCTCTTCGCCGTTGTGATTGCCATCAACGTACACGAAGTTGCGACTATTCACCGACCAGCCAATATCGGCCAGCACCCCCAACCCAACCGGGCCGGGATGATGCAGGGCCTCCAGGCGGCGCAGTCTTGGGGTCATCAAGGCACTAGCCGTGGCATTGAACGTGTCCTCATCCAGGTGCGAGTAGCTGCTTCCCAGTTGCCACGTAATTGGCGCAAAAAGCCTAGCCGGGGCATTGCCATTGGCCGCCCTGACATTCGGTCCGTCGAAGAACCAATTATTAACGATGAGCGCGGTGCCAAGCTCCTGTGCCTCGTCGAAGTTGACAATCGGTTTCTCGCCGTAATAGGCAAAGCGATCATAGGCTACCGGCGGATTGGATATGCAACCATGACCATTCGTGCCGTCACACTCATCTGGGACCATTCCATTGTCAACCTGCGCGCTGCCGGAAAANCCCAGGCCGTGACCGATCTCATGTAGCGCCACGGACAGAAAATCAGAGCGCAGGCTCCCCGGGTCTGAAGGATCGGCCGGATCCTTGGGTACCAAACCATCAATACCGAAGTACCAGTCGAAGGCGGCGCTGAACTGCGCCTTGATCTCGGGTCTCCCTTGATCCCAATCTGAGTTTGCCAGCTGGTTGGCCAGCGCTACTGGATACCAGGTATCGGCGGCCGGTGCGTTGAAGAAGTTCTCATCCCAAGCCACAGCGCTCGCTGAACCCAGGGTGCGAGGCCCATTAGGGGATGGCGGGTCGAGGGTAGCGTACCAGCAGGCGTTGATGTCCACTCGCTGCCGGCCGTTAAGCAACGTCGACCAGATAAGCGCGGCCGTATTCATGGCCTCCCTGGCCTCTGGTGGCCATGGTTGCAGCATCATGGTCGGATTTTTAGGGTCCGGATCGCTTTCGAAAACCGGCGCGCACAGATCACCCGCATTAGGTGGGGGATTGGCGGGATCATATGTCGGATTGAAGACGACATTGATCGGCAACATATCGGCGCGACGCGGCGTGCTATCCAGAATCCCGGGCGGTGGGGGGATGTACTTGGGGTTAGGGTTGGGATCGTCTACCAACATGACATCCGTCCCCGGTATGGTCCGCGGCTCATTCTCGGCCGCTGCCGGGCGCGCCTGCGGACCCATAGCCAGGACCACCAACCCCAAGGCNAATACCANCCCCAGGAAGTAGATTAGTCGTTTCATGACAATGCTCCTCAGACTGTTTTACTGCAGATTGACCAGCACCAGCACCAGGCCCGTGCCATTATCCAGCCCGGTCATCGCCTTGCCGATAATTGCTCCGTGGGCGAGGTCGTCATTCCGCGCGGCCATCGCGGGGCCGGGCAAATCGGATGTCGTCAATAGATCGCCGGGCGATATGGGGGAGGAAAGCGCTTCGGCGAGAACATAGACGCGCCCGGCAATGGCAACAACAGCGTCACCCTCCAACACGCCCTCCTGATGCAGCACCAGCCCGGTGGCCACATCGCCCGCGCCGCTGACAACGCCGGCCACCTTGCGATCATAGGCCACTGTGCTGGGCATCAGATGTCCGGGGTTATCGGGGTCGATGACCATGACTGTCCCCGGCTCGGCCGTGATCCCGCCACTCACCTCGAACCGTTCGGCCAGGTCGCTGCCGCCGGTGATCTGCAACACCTCGGTGCGGGTGATGCCGGCGAAGACGGCCGCCGGACCGGACTGGCTGATAGCATAGATGCCAGGGCCGCTGCCGTTGTTTTGGGCCGAGACAGCCCCGTTGGTCGGGCTGTTGCTGACGCCCCGCACGCCGGCCCAGTTTTGACTGACCCCGGCCACGCCCGCGCCGTTGGTGCTCGTGCCGAAGACGCCATGCTCGTCGACGCTCTCACCGGTGACGCCGCGCCACTTCGTGCTCTTGCCGAATACACCACCCCCGTTGGGGCTCTCACCCATCACGCCGCTCGACTTGGTGCTGTACCCGTAGGTGCCGACCCAGTCAACGCTGCTGCCCCAGACGCCGGAGCCTTTCGTTGCCTCGCCCCGTACGCCAGTTCCCGCCGGGCTGGAGTAGCCGTAGACGGCAAAGCCGTTGGCTGAGCTGTTGTTGCCCGCCACGCCGATGGCCGGGCCGGCCGGCGCGGTGACGATGCCNTAGAGGCCAATNGGGTAGTTGGGGCTGCTGTTGTAGACCTTGATTCCGGCATCAACCGACGGGCCGGAAGCAACGGAGCCGATAACCCTCGCCCCGGGCCGCAAGCTGAGCGCGTAGGGAACGGCCGATAGAAGATGACGGCCAGGCGCATACTCATAATCACCTGTGCCGGCCGGGCAGCGAGCGCCTAGCCGCAGCCAACGAGCGTCGCCCTGGAAAGCGTTNGNGCCAAAGTCCAGCTTGACGGCAAATGTCCCGCTCACCACTGCTGTGCCGGGTCTTTCCGCCTCGCCGATTTTCGTCCCGCCGGCTTCGGCATCGTACAGCTCGAATCGCAGGTCGCACGTGCCGTTGAGTGGGTCGCCGTTCTCGTCGCCGAGTTGGGCCTGGAAGTCGAAGCTGCTGCCCATTGCNGCCGCGGCGGCTGCNAGCCCGGCCGGGTTTACCNGCCCTTCCTGGGCAACGGTGCGGCGTACGACAGCCACCCCAGCCAGAAAGAGTAAAAGCAAAAGACCGCCGGCCAGCCAGTAGGCGCGTGTGGGCTTGATCAAACTCATTGAAAACACCTTAATCCTTATTCAACTGATGTGTTCCGTGCGCGCTCCGCGCCCCGGGTGTGGAGAACATAGACAGTATAGAGAGCGATCGTCTGCGCATCGTTACGAAAATGGGGAAATTTGGCTTCCGATGCGGCAATTCTCCGGGCGAACGTCTATTGATCGTTACGGAATCCCTCCAGCGCTCTGGCACGGGGGTACGCGTTCTATGATTGTTCCGCCTGTCTGGAAATTCCACGTAAACCGGGGATAATGGTTGAGGGTTTTGCCGATGAATCAGATAACGCCGGTTGATCTTTCCAGGCAACAGACAGACAAGTTGCGGGCCGACCTGCAGCAGGCCCAGCGCGAGCTCGTCGCCGCCGAGGCCGACCTGGCCGAGGAGCAGGCAGCCGTCAACGCCTTCCGCATGCACGCTCGCCTCATGCTCGACGACCTGGCCGACGCCATCGCCGCGCTTCTGGCCGAGAAACAATCTCTGCTGACGCGGCTGGAGTTGGAACGGCAGGCGGCCGAAGCTGACGAAAATCCATTGGGCCCCGACGCCGAGCAGCACCTGTCCCCGGATGAGACCGAAGACCTGCTCGTGCCCACGAGCACTCCGCGCGACAAGGCGGCCGAGAAGCGCCTCTACCGCGAGCTGGCGCGGCGATTCCACCCCGATCTGGCCAATGGCGCGGCCGAGTTGGCCTACCGCACGTCGGTGATGACGGCCGTCAACGCCGCATACACCGCCGGCGATGTCCACGCGCTCTATGACTTGGCCGGGGAGCTGGAGCCGGGCGAATTACGCGAGCTGGCCGGCATCGAGACGCTCGAGGAGCGCCGGCTGCGTGAGCAACTGCTCCGGTGCCGCCGCCGCCGTCGCAAGGTGGCCCGGCAGCTACAGACGCTGCGCGAGGACAAGACGGCCCGCCTGTGGCGCAAGGCCCGCGAGTTGGACGAGCCAAACGGCGACTGGTGGTCGGCCGTGCGTCGCGATCTCGAAGCGGCCAAGACGCGATTGGAGAGAGAAGTCAGCCTCTTAATCAGACAAATAGAGGAAGAAGGGAAATACGAGATACGAGATACGAAATACGAATAAGACGGCGCTTCTGCTCGTATCTCGTATTTCGTATCTCGTATCTGGCTTAGATTTCCCAGCGGTAATGCACCAGGTAGCTGATGTAGTACTGCCCTTCCCAGCGCTCGACGCCGATGAGCCACGTGCCCCAGTCGAGCTCTTGCTCGGCCGGCGCGGCGCGGTGGGCGCTGTAGTAGCGCACGGCTTCGTACCCTTCCGGCAGGACGGTCGCCCCGGCCGTGCCGCCGAAGATGCCCTGGTCGCAGCCCCAGGTCGTCGCGCCCAATAGGTCGCGCTCCAGGCGCGGCATGGCGACCTCGCTGAAGGAGCCGCGAATTTTCTCGCCGCTGCCCTCTTCGGTGCCCCAGTCGTATTTCTTCTGGGCGCGGAAGATCGTCTGGATGTCCTCACCGGCCAAGAGAATCTCCTCGTTCCACCAATTGAGGCGCACGCGCAACCCGCGGTCGCGATGAACCAGATCGCGCAGCAGCTTGCCGTCCTCTTCGGCGACGGCTTCCTGGAATTTCTCCAGCAGTTCGGCCACTTCCGGGTCGGCGCAGAANGCNTCGTGGCCCACGTCCTCGGTCAGGAAGCGGCTGTTCACCCAGCCGTCCCCGGCGTCCGTCTCCACGAGCAGCCACGTGGACCCGCGAAAGTTCTGCCCCTCCTCGTCGATGACCTCGATCCCGGTCGCGTCGGGCGACAGGCGGGCGACGACGTCGGCGTTGGTGTTCGGCCGGTTGCGGACGTTGAGCGTATCGTCGGCGGCCACGAAAGCCACGCGATAGCCGGCGTCGGCCACCGGTTCAATAGAGGCGACCGGCGTCGCGGTCGGCGCGGCGGTCGCGGGTTGCGCGTCGGGCCCGCTGGTGGGCAGCGGCGGGGCGACCGTCGGCGGGGCCGGCAGCGTGGCCGTCGGCTGCGGCCCGGCCAGAGTCGGCGTGGGGGCAATGGCGGACGGGTCAGCGGTGGGCTGTTCAGCGTTGGCCGTCGGCTCAATAGTCGGTACGGCGGCCGTGCCATTGACCGGCGTGGGGATGACGAGCACCGGCGGCTCATTGCCACCACCGCAAGCGGCCAGGAACAGGGTCAGGATCAGCAAGNCGCCGGCCCACATGCCCCGGTATGTGAATCGCAGGTTATCTTTTTTCATCATAATCTTTTATTAGGGCCGGTCGCGGCGGGGGGTAACGTGGGCAGCGAGCGCGAGCAACCGGCATACGATTTCCTTCTGCCAGTTAAGACGAAGAAGAGGCAGGGATAGTTCCATTGGCCCGCGCCGCAGTCATCCCTGCCGGNAAACAGCATCAATGGACCCCGAACGACATCCGGCGACGCCGCCCGTGGTCGGTGGTCTATNNTCCGCCGTCTACAGGTTGAACTTGATGTTCAGCACGTCGCCGTCAATCACATGGTAGGTCTTGCCTTCCTGGCGCAGCTTGCCGGCATTGCGNGCGCCGGCCATGCCGCCCAGACCGACCAAATCATCGTAGTGGACGACCTCGGCGCGGATGAAGCCCTTGGCCAGGTCGGTGTGAATTGTTCCGGCGGCATCGACGGCNGTCGCGCCGCGCTTCACTTCCCAGGCCCGCACCTCATCCTCGCCGACAGTGAAAAAGGATTGCAGGCCCATCAGGTCNTANCTGAGGTGAATGACGCGGTCGAGGCTCAGCTCCGTCACGCCGTACTCGTCCATGAACATGGCCAGCGTCTCTTCGTCGCCGGCGGCGCTCAGTTGGGCCAGTTCCATCTCCAGGCGGCCGCGGATGGTGGCCAGGATGGTGCCCGGCTGGTCGTAGGTCAGCCCCGGATCGGCCTGGTCGTCGCCCAGGTTGATCAGGACGATCTTGGGCTTCAGCGTCAGCAGCCCGTAGCCGCGCAGGCCCTTCAGTTGCTCCTCGGTCAGGTCGAGCACGCGCAGGGGTTGGTCGGCCGAGAGCGTCTCGTTCATCTGCTCGAAGAGTGCCAGTTCGGCCTGGGCGGCGGCCTTGTCCTTCGACGCACCCTTCTTCAGCCCTTCCTGGATTTTCTCAATGCGCCGCTCGACGGTCGCCAGATCATTGATCAGAAACTCCGTGTCGAGCGCGGCCAGGTCGCGGGCCGGGTCGACCCGGCCNNCGGGGTGAGGCACGCTGGCGTTCTCGAAGGCGCGCACGACGTGGACGAAGCCCTCGATCCCGGANAGGTGGTTGAGCAGTTGCGGGCTGAGGCCGCCGGTGTCGTCNTCGCTNTTTTGCAGNCCGGCCACATCGGTGTAGGTGATGCGGGCGTAGGTGGTCTTCTTGGGNTTGAACATGCGGCTGAGCACGTCGACGCGNGGGTCGCGNACNTCGACGACGGCCGTCAGCACGTCGAAGCGGCCNCCCATGCTCTGCCCGGTGGGAGCGTTGCCCAGGGTCAGGGCGTTGAAGATAGTCGTCTTGCCCGATGAAGGCAGACCGATAATGCCTAGTTTCATAGCGGCTGAGTATAGCAGGAAATAAAGGTTTGTTCTCTTAAATCAACACACCCAACAGGTCATCGGCCGTGATGTTGTGGAAGTAGTCGGCCACGTGAAGCGGGGCCAGCCGCTCCCGCAGCGCGTCCTCGCGGTGGGCTGTGCCGACCAGCGCTGCGGCCAGCTCGGCCGGATCGCCGTGGGTGAAGTAGTCGCCATAGAAGTGGGCGGCCTGGATAACGCCGTCGGCCACGTCGAGCGTCACCTCGACCATGCCGCCGGGNGTGCGCGCCCGCTTGCTGAANTTGTAGCGCGGCGAGTGGCCGAAATTCCACTCCCAGGTGGCGTATTTCGTGTCGCGCAAGCGCTCGATGGCGGCACGGTCCGCGGCAGTAAATGTATAGGCCTCGGCCCCCGGCGTCTCGGCCATCACGTACTCCATCAGGCAATCGCGGAACTCCAGCACGGTCATCGGCCGCGGCAGGTGCTCGCTGATATTGGTCACCCGGCTGCGCACCGACTTGACCGCCTTGTCGGCGAACTTGGCCGGGTCGGGCCGCAGCGCGGAGGCTACGTCGGCCATGCGCGCCGAGAAGAGCAGCGTGCCGTGGTGGAGGATGCGCCCCCCGTGGACGTATTCGGCGTTGCCGGAGAACTTGCGGCCGTCGATGGTCAGGTCGTTGCGCCCCTCGAAGCGGGCGTCGACGNCCANNCCCNGCAGCGCGTCGATGATCGGCTGCGTGAANCGACGGAAGTCGACCTCGGTGCGGTGGGCGCCCTCGCCGCCGCCGGCGATGAAGGTGAAGTTCAGGTTGCCCAGGTCGTGGAACACCGCGCCGCCGCCCGATAGCCGCCGCACGACGGGCAGGTTGTTCTCGCGCACGTAGTCGAGGTTGATCTCGGCCAGCGTGTTCTGGTGNCGGCCGACGATGATGGTCGGCGCGTTGCGCCACAGCATAAACACGTCGCGGTCGAAGTGGTCCATAACGTACTCTTCGGCCGCCAGGTTGAAATAAGGATCGGTTTCGTGTCGGATGATGCACAGCATAGATCGGTTTACTCCCGGAAGGGATAATAACAAATTTGCATGAAATGTAGCTGTCAGGCGAGCCTTTTGGCGCATTTTCGTACAGGNNGGACATTCGAGGACCAATTCCCGGCAATGTCGTGCATTTGCGGCGAATTTTTCGGAAAATGAAAGATTAACTGGCGTAACTATCGCCCAGAATCACTGTCGTCAATGGGAGAGCCAAATGACCAAAAGCAAAACCGCACCGACCGGCACTATCCTGGAGATGGAAAAGAAGTTCGCCGATCTTCGCCGCTTCAANCTGATCATGGGATTNCTNCATCTCATCCAGGGCATNTTCATGATCGTCGTCAGCAACGACACGACCTACCCGATCTATACCAATTACCTGAATTTCGATCCCGCCACCTTCTCGCTGTCGCCCAACCCCCAATTGCTATACGAGTTGCGCTTTGGCCCGGCGGTGGCCGCCTTCTTGCTGATCTCGGCCGTGGCCCACTTTTANCTGGCCACCATCGGTTATTCGCGCTACGTGGAAAATCTGAAGAAGGGCATGAACCCCATCCGGTTCTACGAATACGCCCTGAGCTCCTCGCTGATGATCGTCCTCATCGGCATGCTCATCGGCCTGTGGGACCTGGGCGCGATCATCCTGATCTTCACCCTCAACGCGACCATGAACCTGTTCGGTATCATGATGGAGCTGCACAACCAGCACACCAAGCGCACAGACTGGACGGCCTTCATCTATGGCTGCATCGCCGGAATCGTGCCGTGGATCGTCATCATGCTCTACTTCGTGGGCGCGGTGAACTCTGGCGACGCCAAGCCGCCNGCCTTNGTGTACGCNATCGTGCCGACCCTGTTCGTCTTCTTCAATATCTTCGCCATCAACATGATATTGCAGTACAAGAAGGTCGGTCGCTGGAAGGATTACCTGTTTGGCGAGCGCGTCTATATAATCCTCAGCTTATCGGCCAAGACCGTACTGGCGTGGCTGATCTTCACCGGCACACTGGCCCCCGTTTGAGTTCAGCCTCTCGGCTATAATCGTAGCAGGCGAGCCGGGGGACAGAATGGAACAGGACATCACGATGGAAATCAACGAAAACTTTGTCCTTCAATCCGTCGGTCTCCCGGCTTTGAGCGATATCGCCCATCAAGCGGCCGGCGTATCTGAATTTGTACTGCTGGATTGGACCATCGAACAAATCGGTGGCGGCGTGGGCAACCCGGTCAGCGTCGGGCTGTATCGCGTGGCGGGCCTCGGCCTTGCCGTTGGCCACGGCCCCGCCGGTGGCACATCAGTTCCCTGGTCAACGATCCTGAAGGTCATCCAGTCGCCGGCCAACGCCGGCTGGAGCAATATGGGCGAGGGAGATGACCAGACCCACTGGAATTATTGGAAACGAGAATTGTTCGTCTATCGGTCCGGAGTCCTCGATACCCTGCCCGCCGGGATGGTTGCGCCGCGCTGTTATGCCACNCAAGAACTACCCGGCGACATGGCCTGCCTGTGGCTTGAGGAAATTACCGACGCCTACGGGGATGTTTGGCCTCTGGAACGCTANGCGCTGGCCGCTCGACACCTGGGCCGGCTGAACGGNCTGTATGCCGGTCTCCAACTCCTGCCGNACTACCCATGGCTCGGCCANCGGCGGCTCCGCCAGTGGAACGAGCTACTACCCTTCTCGCGCTCGATCCCGTGGGACCATCCNCGNGTGAGCGCGCGCTATCCCGAAAACGAGATCGCCAATATGAAGCGCGTGCTGATGGAAGCCGATGACTTCATCGACCGGCTCGACCGGCTGCCCCAGACACTCTGCCACGGCGACACATATCCCACTAACTTCAAATCTCGCCGAACCGCTGGCAATGAGCAAACAGTCGCCCTTGACTGGGGACTGGCCCAAGTAGGGCCTATCGGCTTCGATCTGGGCAGCCTCGCTTTCGGCGCGTACTTGAACCTGCCCGAGCGCGGCTTGAATGAAGTCGATAGCTTGCTGTTTGAGGCGTACATGGCCGGGCTGCGCGACAGNGGNTACCGGGCCGAGGTACAACAGGTGCGCTTTGGCTTCGCCGCCTCGGCCGTGCTGATCATCGCCCTTTTCACCCTGGGCATGCTGGGCGAGCAACTTCAGGCAGACGATGCGGTCGAAATCGACACCACCCGCCCAAACGACGGCCGCCCGTGCTTCGAGGCGGTGATGGCCGACATCGCCTGTGAATTGCGNGATCTTATGTGATCAAATTGTTCCAATGAGATGCGGCGGAGAGGCGGGCCTATGATATAATGAGGCCGCGAACGGCGCAGTCAACCGCACCAAGTTAAATCAAGAGAAGGCCCGCGCTGTTCTCTTTTTATAATTTCNCCCATCATCAGGAGGCTCACATGCTTGTCCGCGAACTCATGACTTCCAACCCNGTCATCGTCCATCCCGATACCACGGTGCCCGAAGCGCTGCGCCTGATGCGCGAGCGCAAGGTGCGNCGCCTGCCGGTGGTCGACNCCAACGGCCGCCTCGTCGGCATCGTCTCCGACAAGGACTTGCTTTGGGCNTCGCCCTCGCCGGCCACCACGCTGGCCGTGTGGGAGATCCCCGACCTGCTGGGCAAGCTCAAGGTCGAAAAGGTGATGACCCACGACGTCATCACCGTGGCTGAGAAGACGCCGCTGGAGGAAGCGGCGCGGATCATGGCCGATAAAAAGATCGGCGGCCTGCCGGTCATGTCCGGCCCGGACCTGGTCGGCATCATCACCGAGACCGATCTGTTCAAAAGCCTGCTCGAGTTGCTGGGCGGCCGCCGGTCGGGCGTGCGTATCGCCGTGGCCGTCCCCGCCGTCAAGGGCGAGCTATCGAAGATCACCACCGCCGTCTTCCAGGCCGGCGGCAATATCGTCGGTCTCGGCATGAAGGGCATCCTCGGCTCCTATGGCGACACGGCCGAGGTGATGCTGAAGGTGCAGGACGTGGACCGCGACGCGTTGGTGGCCGCGCTCAAGCCGGTGGTCAACGAGATCATCGACGTGCGCGAGGTCTGATCGCGGGAAGCTTGCCCAAGCGGCAGCGGCCCGGGGTCGGTGTTTGATCGCCCAAGCCGTTAAGGCCGCCGCCAGCCATCTGCGTAGAAATCAGTTCATTCGACAACCACGGATAGCGCCACCGATAAAACGGATCTGTCGCCGGCGAAGCGATGCATCCGNCTTATCCGTAGCCATCCGTGGTAAATTATTCGCAGCAGGGGAGAAGCGGGCAGCTATGGCGCGACGCACATTCATCGCTTTCCTGATTGGCGGATTAACCGGCGCGATCCTCAGCGCGACCTTGTTCCTTTTAATGGCCACACTCGACGGCACGCGGTCGGACGAAGCGCTGGCCTANAGCGTGCTCGTGGCCGTTATCGTCGGGGGNCTGGGCGCGGTNGTTGGGGCGATTGTCGGACTNGGCAACATGCGCTGGATTGGCGGCGCGCTGGTGGGGCTGGTGATGTCGGCCCTCGTGGTCGTTTTTTACATGACGAGTTTCGCNGGCGAGGGCACGTTCATGGANTTGNTNAACCGATCGCGNGTGATCATCNTNTTNACCGCCGCGCCGCTNNTNNTGNCCGGGATCATCGCNGCCTGGGCNAACCGGTCGCTGGGCAACCCNTAAAACATNCCTGANGAAACCGGGCGTCNGCGGAGAGTCCGGTTTTTTNGGGTCTTGACATATTCCNATATAGGAATATAATACAATTCATGGCGCGAACGCCTACGACATCAGATGCCTTCAACGCCGTCGCCGAGCCTCAGCGGCGGCGCATTATCGACCTGCTGGCTTTGGGCGAGCAGTCGGTCAACGACATAGCCGCGGCGCTCAACATGCGCCAGCCGCAGGTGTCGAAGCATCTGAGGGTGTTGCGCGAAGTAGGGTTGGTGAGCGCGCGCGGCGATGGCCAACACCGGCTCTACTCGTTGAACAGCGAGGCATTGCGGCCCATTTACGAGTGGGTCACCCCTTACGAACGCTTCTGGCGCGAGCGCTACGAGCGTCTGGAGCAGCTATTCGACAAGCTACAGGCCGAGTCGCCCGGCGACCAGCCGGAATCCTGATCGGCCGGCGGCCACCCGGCCACCTCTACATCACACGCAGGAGAAAACAGTATGTCCAAGCCAGAAATTGTCGTTGAACCGGGGAGCCTGGAAATTTTGATCACAATGACCTTCAACGCGCCGCGCGAGCTGGTCTTCAAGGCCTATACCGACCCGGCGCTCATTCCACAATGGTGGGGGCCGCGTTACCTGACGACGGAGATTGACAAGCTGGACGCGCGGGCGGGCGGCCAGTGGCGCTTCGTCCAGACCGCTCCGGACGGCGGCTTCCATGCCTTTCACGGCGTATTCCACGAGGCCAGCGCCCCGGAGCGCATCGTGCAGACGTTCGAGTATGAGGGCTGGCCGGGNCACGTCCAGATGGAAACGGCCGTCTTCGAAGATCTGGGCGGCCGGACGCGGGTGGTCAGTCAATCGGTCTTCCAGACGGTGGAAGCCCGTGACGGCATGGTCGCNTCCGGCATGGAAGTAGGCATCAACGACGGCTATGAGCGCATGAATGAACTGATGGCCGCGCTGCAAATGGCATAGTCANAACCCCNCGTGCCTGATTCGACAGATTGGAGAGCCATGAGCCAACCGCTCGTGGCTCTTGCGTTTTGGGCGTCTATCTGAAATAGTTCAGGTCAATTCATNCGATNTNTGTCTCTCGTGCGGCATCACCGTTCCAACTTCTCCCTGCTGCAACCCAAGGCCCGAGNGGCTTGAACAAGGGTGGTCGATCGCACCGCCCCAAGGACGCAAAAGGATATTTTGGGAAAGTTACCTGTTCATTTTGGCCGAGCGCTCTTCGTTGCCTCGCTCGTCGCGCTCTTTAGTACGCTATCCGTTCCGGCCCTGCAGGCGCAGACGGGGTCGCTCTACCTTCCACTGATCGTCGGCGGCGCGGCAGGCATCCCGCCTGCGCCGAATGCGGCGGACGATTCTTATATCGCCACCGTCAACACCCCGCTGGTCGTAGGCGCGGCCGCTGGTTTGCTGGCCAACGACAACGACCCGTCGGGCGGCGCGTTGCGGGCGATATTGATCGATGACGTGACGCATGGCGACCTGACCCTCAACCCCGACGGCTCGTTCACCTATACGCCGGATAGCGGCTACACCGGCCCGGACACCTTCACCTATCAGGCCGCGACCGCCGCGACAACCTCGGACCCGGCGACCGTGACGATTTCAGTCAGGCTGACGAACCGCGCCCCACTGGCGGCTGACGATGCTTATCAACTGGATGAGAACGCCGAACTCGTCGTCGATGCCGCCAACGGCGTTCTGGCCAATGACAGCGACCCCGACGGCGACCCGNTGCGCGCCGAGTTGGCGGCCGAGCCGGCTCACGGCGAGCTAGTCCTGAACGCCGACGGCGCCTTTACCTACCGGCCCGACCCCGGTTACACTGGCGCTGATAGCTTCACCTACGCGGCGAGCGATGGCGCCCTGGCCTCGGGAGCGGCGACGGTGACTCTGACAGTCAGCGCCACGAACGACGCGCCGCGGATCGTCAGCGGCAGGCCCGGCTTCTCCGGCCGCCTTATCGGCCAGGACGTGCTCCGGGCCCACATCGCTCTGGGGGCTGACCTTGACAACGACGGCGACATGGACATTGCCGCGACCGATTACGAAAATGGTCGGGTGCTGTGGTATGAGAACGAGGGCGGCGACTTCACCGAGCACCTGCTCGACGGCGCGCTGGAAGGCGCTTACCCGGCGGCGATCGGCGACGTGGACGGCGACGGTGACGCCGACGTGCTTGCCGCCGGCTATCTGGCGGATACGTTCGTCTGGTATCGCAACGATGGCGGCGGGAGCCTGACGCGGGTCGATATCGACACCAANTCCGACGGGGCGCATTCGATCGTCGCCGTCGATATGGACGGCGANGGCGACAACGATCTGGTGACCTCTAGCCANGACGGGGGCNTCATCGCCTGGTACGAGAACGACGGCGCGCAGAACTTCACCCGCCATATTGCCAACAGCGACACGCCGGACGCGAAACGGGCCGAGGCGGCCGACATCGACGGCGACGGTGATATGGACATCGTCACCGCCGAATTCAAGCGGGACACCATCGCCTGGCTGGAGAACGACGGCGCGCAGAACTTCACCAAGCACGTGATCTACCGCGAAGCGGACGGAGCCTATTANGCCNACCCGGCCGATCTGGACGGCGATGGTGACATGGACGTAGTATCGGCCAGCAAGCTGGACAGCACGATCGCCTGGCATCGCAACGAAGGTGAAGGCGTGTTCACGACAATCCCCCTTTACACCAACGCCACTGGCGCGCGCACGGCCATCGCGGTCGATCTCGACGGCGACGGCGATATGGACATCCTGTCCGCGGCCCTCAACACCAACACAGTCGCCTGGTTCGAGAACGACGGCGGCGGCACTTTCACTCGCAGGCCGGTCACCACGGCTGTGCGCGGCGCTTACGGCGTCTCCACGGCCGATATGGACCTCGACGGCGATCAGGACGTGCTCACCGTGGGTCGGAATTCCAACGAAGTGTGGCTCTATTCCCAACTGAGAGAGCACCCTGTGACGGTGAAACAGGGCAGCAGCCTGGTCATCGACGCGACCCAGCTGCTGACCGAGGACCCCGACGACGGCCCGGCGGAACTGACCTACACCCTGACGATCGCGCCGGCGCGTGGCGCGGTTCGACTGGGCGGCGTGGCCCTTTCCGCGGGCGGCAAATTCACCCAGGACGACGTCAACAGCGGCGGCGTGGTCTATGTCCACACCGGCGCGGACAGGACGTCTGATAGCTTCGCCTTCACCGTCGCCGACGGCGGCGAGGATGGCGCGCCGGCCGACGAGGGGCGCTTCGCCATCAGAATCGGGCGATAGCCGCCAATCGCCTGACGATCCGCGTGAATGCGGCTATGATCAGGGCATGCACACTCGTCGAAGCTGGCGGCCGTTCATCGAGGCGGCCGCCATCGTACTCCTGGTTCTTGCTATCTACTACTACTGGTTCGCCCTGGCCGACCGCTATATCGTTTTTCTTTACGGTCACACGGCGCCCGGCATCGAACTGACCCAACCGTTCGACGCCATCACGTCCAGCCGCTATTGGATGGCCGGGCTGGCCGCCGCCGGGGTGGTGATGGTGCTCTATACGGCCGCCAACTGGCTGGGCGGCCGAATGGCGGCGCGACGCGGCGTCTCGTTCGGGACGCCAGACTGGTGGCGGGTGTGGGCGCTGTGCGCGCTGCCGCTGGCCATCGGCATCCCCGCCATCACGATGACCGTCAACATGCCGACCCTGCCACTCTCGCTGGCGGCGGCCAGCGCGGCGGCAGCGCTGATCGGGCTGATCCTGGCCCTGCTGCCCGGCCGGTGGGCGGCCGAGCGCCCCACCGACCTGCTCTGGCTGGCGCTCGACGGCATGGCCCTGATCCCGGCTTTGCTGCTCCTGCGCGCCGTCGAATTGCCGGCGCGCGGGCTGTCCGTCTCCCCCGCGGTGGCCTGGTTCGTCGCCATCGGCGGGCTGGTTGGCGGCGCGGTCTGGCTGGCGATCTTGAGCGTGCTGCGCCGCTGGGGCGGGCAGGAGTCGTCGGGGGCGGCGGCCATCTTCCTGGCCGGCGTGGGCCTCAGTTACGTCTTGATGCCCCTGACCCACTACCTGACCGCCGGGCCGCGTGGATTTCGCTACATCACCAACTCGGCCAACTTTTTCGCCACCAATCCCTGGTTACAACTTCTGGCCTTTGCCACCGCCGCGGGTCTGGCTTTGGCGGCCGTGTGGTTCAGGAATTGGCTGGCCCGCCATTACAAAGGCGGCGACGTGGAACCGGTTCCAATTATCCCCATGGAGTAGCACCACTATCCTGGTTGCCCAATCCCTCNCNATTCATTGTCGATGGGAAAAAACGCGCTATAACTCTCCGATTCTTGGAGGTATATATGTCGCGCGCAATGCGGGTTTTTCTGCTTCTAGTCGCCGCCGGGCAGTTGTTAATGGCGGCAGCCCTATTTTTCCGCTGGCCGCTGGTCGTCAATAACTGGCCAATCGACGGAACGACGCCCCTCACATTTATTCTCTTCGCCTCCATATTCGCCGCGGCCGCCGCGTCCACCCTNTGGCCCATTCTCAGCGGCAACCCGGGCGCGCTGGCCGGCGTCGGGTTAGATTACACCGTCATCCTCGTGCCCGTGTCGCTTTACACCTTGTGGCTCGGCGCGCGCGGCGAGCCTGGTTTTCTCCTCTTCGGCGCCATCTGCGCCGCCGGGGCCATTTTCGGGCTGTGGCTCTTCCGGCAAACGCGCCGCCTGCCGCTGGATACCACTATCCCCATGCCAGCGCCGGTCAAGATATCATTCGTCGTTTTCGTCGTCGCTCTGGTCTACGTCAGCATCCGGCTTTTCCTGCAGATGCCGACCATCCCCTGGCCGGTCACGCCGGAACTGTCGGTCATCATCGGCTGCCTGTTTATGGGCGCGGCGGCTTATTTCGTCTACGCCCTCCTGCGGCCGAGTTGGTCCAACGCCGCCGGCCAGCTGGCCGGGTTCCTGGCTTACGACCTGGTGCTGATCATCCCCATTATCCGCCTGTGGACGACGGTCGCGCCCGAATACCAGACCCGGCTGCTCGTCTACTCGATCGTCGTGGTCTACAGTGGCCTGCTGGCATTTTTCTACTTGTTTATCAACAAAGAGACGCGCATAATCAGCACCCATGAAGCCGTACTAGCGGGTGGCGACTGAGGGGAAGCCCGCTACGCCAAGAGAGGACAGCGCCTATCGACAACTGAATAGATCGCCGGACGTGGCTCAATTCAACATCCTTGCTCACCAGTCTCGGAGGTTAACATGTCGAAGACCATGCGCGGTATCTTGCTCGCTATCTGCGCGGTGCAGTTGTTCTTTGCCGTCGCCTTCTTTTTCCAGTGGCCCCTGGCGGTCAACCTCTGGCCCTTCGAGGGCACGACCCCACTGACCTACATCTTCATCGCATCAATCTTTGCCGCCGCGGCCGCGTCCACGCTGTGGCACATCTACACCGGCAACTATGGCGCGCTGGCCGGCGTTGGGCTCGACTACGCGGTTATCCTGGCCCCCATGTCGGCCTACATCCTGTGGCTGGGCCTGGCCGGTGGCGACTCCGGAAAGATCATTTACGGCGTCATCTGCGCGTTCGGCGCGCTTTTCGGCCTCTGGCTGTTCTGGTGGAGCCGCCGCCTGCCGATGCCCGACGAAAGTGTTCCCATGCCGCCGCTGGTGCGCGGGTCGTTCGTCGTCTTCGTGGTCGCCCTTCTCTATACCAGCACCCGTCTGTTGATGGGCATCCCCACCATCCCGTGGCCCCTGACGCCGGAATTGTCGGTCATCGTCGCCTGTATCTTCCTCGGCGCGGCAGCCTACTTTATCTACGCTCTGGTGCGGCCGAGCTGGGCCAACGCCGGCGGGCAGTTGTCGGGTTTCCTGGCCTATGACCTGGTGCTGATCGTTCCCTTTCTGACGCGGCTGCCGGACGTCGCGCCGGAGTTTCGCACCGGGCTGATCGTCTATACGGTTGTTGTGGTCTACAGCGGCCTGCTGGCGATCTATTACCTGTTCATCAACCAGCGGACGCGATTGTTCGGCGCGACCGCGCCCGCGGCGGGCGTCTCTA
>JAACJX010000011.1 GCA_014237545.1 Ardenticatenia bacterium
AAAATATGCCTGACCTGATCCTGCCCGGCCTCATCGACGTTCATACCCACCTGCGCGTCCCAGGCGGCGAGCACAAAGAGGACTTCGCCACCGGCACGGCCGCGGCGCTGGCCGGCGGCGTAACGATGGTGCTGGCCATGCCCAACACCAACCCGCCACTGACCACCCCCGAGGCGCTGGCGATGGCGACAAGCGCGGCGGCTCGTTCAATCCGCTGCGACGTTGGCCTCTACGCCGGCGCGTCGCCGGAAGACGTGGGTCATCTGGCCGCGCTGGCCCGCCAGACGGTTGCGCTCAAGATCTACCTCAACGACACCTTCGGCAAGCTGCGCGTCGAGGACGTGCCCACGCTCGTGGCCTGCTTTCGAGACTGGCCGCGCGACAAAATCATCGCTTTCCACGCCGAGCGGCAGAGCGTGGCCGTGGCCATCGGCCTGTCGGCTATTTACGACCGGCCGATCCACATCGTCCACGTCAGCCGCCGCGAGGAGATCGATCTGATTGCCGACGCCAAAGGGCGCGGCCTGAAGGTGACGTGCGAGGTCGCGCCGCACCACCTGTTCCTCAGTGAGGCCGACCTGGGGCGGCTGGGGCCGCTGGGCGACATGCGGCCGGTGCTGGGCACGGCCGACGACGTGGCCGCGCTGTGGGCCCACCTGAACGACACCGTCGATTGCATCGCCACCGACCACGCGCCGCACACCATCCAGGAGAAGCGCTCGGCCACGCCGCCGCCGGGCGTGCCGGGGCTGGAGACGAGCCTGCCGCTGATGCTGGCCGCCGTGGCTGATGGCCGGCTCACGGTTGAGCGGCTGACGGCGCTCATGCGCGACAACCCGCGCCGNATCTTCGACCTGCCGGAGCANCCGGACACGTATGTCGAGGTGGATATGACGCCGCGGGCCATCCCCGTCGGCGGCTGGCGCACNAAATGCGGCTGGACGCCGTTCGCCGGGCTGACGGCCGGCGGCCGCGTCGTGCGCGTCGTGCTGCGCGGCAAGACCGTGGTTGAGAATGGCGAGGTGCTCGTCCCACCGGGGAACGGGCAGCTGATTGGAATGACGGACGAACGAGAATCCACAGATTTCACCGATGACACAGATTAACAACGCGGCGTCGCGCACGATTTTAGTAAGCACATCAAATCTCTGTCACCTGTGCCAACCGTGGAATCTCCCACAACACCTATCGGGTTCATTATTCTGTAGCCAATGGAAGGAGCAGTCAGATGGAAATGACCAAACTGGAACCGCTGTTTAATCTGCAAGAGCTGGAAGCCAAGCTCAACGGCAACGGCCGCCGGCGCGCCAACGGCATGACCGGCTGGGACATCCTCTCGGTCGACCAGTTCGACCGCGACAAGCTGGATTACATCTTCACCCGCGCCGAAGAGATGCGCGAAATGGTTGACCGCGTCCATGGCGTGGACTTGCTGAAAGGCCAGGTGCTGGCCTGTCTCTTCTACGAGCCCAGCACCCGCACCAGCGCCTCGTTCATCGCCGCAATGGAGCGGCTGGGCGGGAGCGTCATCCCCATCACCCAGGGCGTCCAGTTCAGCTCCGTCAGCAAGGGCGAGACGCTGGCCGACACCATCCGCACGCTGGAGCAATACGCCGACGTGATCGTCTTGCGCCACCCGGAGATCGGCTCGGCCCGCGTGGCGGCCGAGGCGGCCAGCATCCCGGTCATCAACGCCGGCGACGGCCCCGGCGAGCACCCGACCCAGGCGCTGCTCGACTTATTCACGATAAAGGAAGAGATGGGGCGCATCGACGGGCTGAAGGTGGCCATGGTCGGCGACCTGCGCTTCGGCCGCACCGTCCACAGCCTGACCAAGCTGCTGCTNCANTTCGACGTNAGCNTGCGCTTNGTNTCGCCNGANATCCTGCGCATGCCGCTGAAGATCATGAACGAGGTGCGCGACNNNGGNGTNNACGCNCGCGAGACCCACGANGTGGCCGACGTCATCGAGAACGCCGACGTGCTCTACGTAACTCGCGTCCAGAAGGAGCGCTTCAGCGACCTGGAGCAATACAACGAGGTGAAGGACCAGTACATCATCACCCCCGACCTGATGAAACAGGCCAAGGAGAAGATGGTCGTCATGCACCCGCTGCCCCGCGTCGGCGAGATCAGCACCGACGTAGACAAAGACCCCCGCGCGGCCTACTTCCGCCAGGTGCAAAACGGCATGTACATCCGCATGGCGTTGCTGGCAGCGGTGTTGGGCAAAGCGTAGTCCCGATACGAAATACGAAAAACGAGATACAAAAAAGGTGACCGGCGCAGCTTATATGCTGCGCCGGTCACCTTTTTGCTTGATGGGGCAATTGCTCTAGGGCAGGTCTACGAACCGGCCCAGGAAGGCCCTCGCGGACTCTGTGTCGGTTCGATAGGTGACGTCAGTAGCCTTACATTGATAATCACCGTTGACGGTGATCGAAACAACGATATCTGTCTCAGCCCCATCCAGATGGATGAAGTGTGGGCCGCCGGAGTCACCGTAGCAGGTGCCGCCGCTGTTCAATTGGGGAAGCATCGGCAGGATCAGCCAGGATGGAAGCAGAGCGGAGAAGCCTTGTTCGGCCCGGTTACGGTCCAGATTGCTCAGGATACCCTGCCAGCCGGTTCTGTTCGACTGGCGCACAGTTCCATAACCGACGGCCGTAAATCGTGTGTTCTTCAACTCCTTGTTGACCTTCAGCTGGTCCAGGAATCCGGCTGTGGGTAGTTGGGCTGGGCTGATACCGGGATCCTCGTCGAGGATGATGACGGCGATATCGTGCGGATCGGCTGGTGCCCCCAAGCCCACAAGACCGGTATACTCCGGATGAGTATGCATTGTGCCGGAGTAGTACGTGCTCGTATCGGAAATTGTCGGATCAAATGTGATGCGCAATTCGGAGCCGGGGTAAATCGCCAAGCTGTACTCCATGCTAGCGGTGCAGTGTGAAGCCGTCAAGAATACGGTCGGAGCGATGAGGGTTCCGGTACAGTATTGAAGGTTACCATAGCCGGGAATGTACAAAACCATCGATCCGACGTTGGGGTGGTCGTCACCGTCCGGTTCGCCATGGGTGATGGCGAAGCCCGGNGTNAANAATAATGCCAAAAACAGGGATACGAGGGTGGAGACGACGAATAACCGCGTCCGAACCGAAAAAACGTGGTCATGCTTCATTGTTATTCTCCTTNATAAAAAGTNNAGTGATCCAGCCTTTTCGCAATACAGTTATTACCCTGACACGAAGGTATCAACTAATTTTTTAATTATAAGCCGAATTGATACATGTCAATTTTGGGAAATTATTCACAATAATTGGGGTACAATGGGACAAACCATTGGGAGGTTGCGTTGAATAGATCGGTTGCCGAATCAGTTACTCTACCCTGCCAGCAGTGCGGCCGCCCCGTGGCTGCCGAGGTCTGGATCATCGTCGACGTTGCCGNACGCCCCGACCTGCTGGCCCAATTGCGCGCCGGCACGCTCCACTCTATCGCCTGCCCTGACTGCGGCCATACGGCTACCATTAACGCCCCGCTGCTGGTCTACCGGCCGGAGGCCGAGCCGCCGCTGCTGTTCTCGCCCGCGTCTGGAAGCTCCTCGGAGCAAGACGAAGAACAGGCGATGGCCCTCCTGGGCATGTTCCGCGAGGACATGGGCGACGCGTGGCGCGATGAGTGGCTGGCCCGTGGGCTGACCGGCGTGGCCCGCGCGGCGCTGCCCGCCGTGCTGAGCGACGATCCNGCCACCGCCGCCGGCCTGGCCGCCGCCCACGCCGCTGACGGCGAGGAGGTGGCCCCGGCGCTGCGCCAGGCGTTGGAGGAGATCATCCTCGCGCTGGCCGCCGAGGGCGTTCGCATCGAGACGGCCGAGGATCTGCAGCGCGCGCTGGTGAGCCGGCCGGAGATGAAAAGTCGCCTCGCCCTGCTTTTGGGGCCGCGACCAAACTAGATTCGTCGTTGCCACTGGGCCGAATGGATCGCCTTTTCATCTATGGCGATCCATGCGGCCTTTTTTATCCGTGCTACGGCCTGGCGATGACCGATAGGAAGAGGCGGATTTCCTGAATCGCCAGCTCCATCGGCACGCTGACGACCGGCTCATCGGGGTCATCGCTGGCGATGCACAGCACGCCGCTAAGTTCGCCGATGGGCGAGCCGGCGGCATTGAACGTTACGATGACCTCATCGGACGCCCCGGGCGCGGTGGCTCCCCCGGCCGTGTCCGCCGATGCCCACAGCAGTGCCCCCGGCGCGGCGCACTCCTCCGGCGCGAAGAACAGCGACCAGTTGAGCGCGGCCGTGCCGGTGTTGCTGATGGTCACGCTCCGGGAGATTTGCCCGTTGGGTTGCAGCGCGGCGGCCAGCGCGGCGGGCGAGACCTCGATATCCGGCGCTGTCTCTTCCTCTATCGTGACCGTCGCCGTCGCCGTCGCCGTCGCCACGTCGAGCGGCCCGGGGTTGTAAGCCGTCCAGGTGGCGGTGTTGACGGTCGTCTCGGTGATCGACGCCGTCTCGGTGATGAACGCCGAAGCGCCCGGCGCTAACGTGTAGGCGAAATCCTCGAGGATGGCCCCCAGGTGCGAATCTTCCAGCGTGTGCCGGGTCACAGTGACACTGCCGGTGTTAGTGATCTCGTAGCAGTAGGTGACCTCGGTCCCGGCGGCGACCGCGAGGGCCGTCGCAGTGGCGCAGGCGTTGGGATTCGTGCCGACCGTCTTGGACAGGGAGACAGCCGGCTCCGGCACGGTGACGGTGGCCGTAGCCGTGGCCGTGACGACGTCTGTCGGGGCAGCGTCGCCCCCATCCTGGTTAAAGGCCGTCCAGGTGGCGGTGTTAACCGTCGTCGTGGAGATGACGGCCGCCTTCGTGATGAACGCGCTTGCCGCCGGCGACAGGGTGTAGGCGAAATCTTCGATGATCACGCCCAGCTCGCTGTCNTCGACGGTGTGGTAGGAGAGGGCGGCCTCGCCGCTGTTGGTCACCTCGTAGCAGTAATANACTTCCGTGCCCGCNGTCACGGTGATGGNGGTGGTGGCGGCNCAGACGTTGGGATCGACGCCNACGGTTTTGGNCAGGGCGATCGTCGGCGTNAGGACCGGCGCTTCGCGCANCCAGGCCGCGGCCGCGAACAGTTCGCTCGACGTCCACGGGTTGGTCAGCGGCGTGGTNTAGGTCAGGGTCGTCATGTCGAAGACGNAGATGGAACCGGGCTCGTCGGGCACCAGGTAGGCGCGGCCNTCGCCAATNGCCANNCCGTCGAGGTCACTCTCCCCATTGGGGTAGGGGGCGACGACGTCCAGCGAGCCATCTAGACCGATCTTCACCAGCCCGCGCAGGGGTAGCGTGTCGTTTGTGCCATACAGGTCGCCCGATGCGGGATCAACGGCCAGCCCGCCGATGTCGACCGTGTTGTTCGGCACGCTGTAGGTCAGCAGCAGGGTGGCGCTCAGCGTGGCGGGGTCGATGGTATAAATCCCCTCCGGGTCGGTCTTCGAGCTGTTGATGCGCGTGCCATAGAGCGCGCCGTCGTGGTAGGCCAGCCCAACCATGGACAGCAGGTCGCCGGATTCGCCGCCGACGATCGACCTGGCCATACCCGCCGAGCCGTCGAACGGTACGTTCACCAGCGTCGGCCCGTGGACGTAAAAGAGGTGCTGGTTGTCATAGTCGAACGCCGCGCCCCACACTTCATCCCCGTCGAACAGGGGCGTGTGGGTGGAAGAAATCGGGTCAACCAGGTAGACAAACTCGTTGTCTTCAGAAACCCCCACCAGCAAGGGGGCGGTGATGATGGCCGGCGGGGTGAAAAATCTGGTGGCGCGAAGCGCCAGGGGCGGGTTGGCCTCCAGCGCGGCCGCCGCGGCCACCTCTCGCTCCGACTCGCTCTGGCCGGGAACAGCCGGAATACCCTCCTGGGCCAACGTCAGGGTGATACCCACCAGGCCGAGGGCCACGGCCAGGATGCCGGCGATCAACAGGAAGCGAACAGTCATTTTCTACCTCCGTTTTGTGCTTGAGGACTGATCTAACGAGGGGACGGTCTTTCCCACGGGACATTATAACAGGGAAAACCGGCCGTTTTTCGGCCGGAGGGGCAAAACGGGAACGATTCGCTACCTCCTTTGGGTGAATTCTGCCTGCCGGGCAGCCGGCTCGTGGGCAATTTGACCTGTAAAGCGCCCCAATCCACCTCATTTTGATGAAATTTCGATTGCCCCGTTACTTTTCCGTGCCATTCGCCACTCTATGGACAGAAACCAATAAACGCTGACGAAACAAGTCAAGCGCAACAAGGAGAATCAAATGAACAAGCGAATTATGATGATTGCGGTGATGGTCTTGAGTTTGCTGGCGGTGGCCGCCTCGGTGTTGGCCCGTGAATTGCCGAATTTGGCGCTGGGTCGCCAATCGACCTCTCTGGAAATCCCGGCCAACGACCTGGTCCTGTCCCCCTCTTTGGAAGGCAAGGCCGGCGTTGCCAAGCTGTCGAAGGCGGGTTCGCGACAGGTCGAACCGATGCAGGCCCAGGCCGACCAACCGGCCGAGTTGCTGGGCTTCATCTTCCGCGCCCGGCAATCCGGGGGGGATGACGATCGCGACGACAGCGGCAATACGAATGGCAGCGCGCCCGGCGTTGGAATCAACGCGAACGCCAATGATGATGATGTCAACGGCAACGACGACGATCTGAATGGCAACGGGGATGACAACTGGAACGACAACGATGACGACGATCTGAACGACAACGACGACGAT
>JAACJX010000423.1 GCA_014237545.1 Ardenticatenia bacterium
AAGCCGCTGCCTCGCCCCTACGCCTATGCTGAATTAATTTATTAATCGGCAATATCCCGCCGGGTCAGGTCGCCATGACGTGTGAAAGCTCAATAAGGTCTGTGCTCAGGTTCCTCTATAGGAACTGTCAGGTCTGACTCAGTTCTGCCGAGCACAAATTCCCGCCCCTTTGTGAAAATTATAACAAAGTCTATAGGAAACTCAATGGAGTAAACGCCCCAATTGATTGCTTTTGGCTATGGGTGACAGTAGGTAAAAACTATAGGTAAAACCTGTTTATCCCATTGTCATTCATAACGAATCATTTATACTGTTAGTGAATAATTTCACGAACAGCGCCTCTGGGGGCCATTGTTCGATTGAGCGGGAGCCCACAGCCGCCGGAAGCGGGACCCATCCGCTTCCGCGCTGTCCCACAAGTGTGACAAGGAGCCTGCGGTGAAGAACCGTACTCGTATTCCACTCTCATTGCTTTTTTTCCTGTGCCTGGGCGGCTTGCTGGTCGCCGGCTGTTCCGGCGGCAACCGCGCCGGCAGCTCGGCCCAGCCCGAACTGGAGCCGACCGCGGCCCTCGAGGCCGTGGCCGCGCTGCCGACGGCCACCCCCGCCCCGGAACCGACCGCCATCCCCGACGAGTGTGTCGAATGCCACACCGACAAGGAGCGGCTGATCGACACNGCCGATCCGGTCGTCGAAAAGGAGTCTGAGGACTCCGGNGTCGGCTGAGGGGGCGAGGTGGCTCCGTTGGAGCCATGGGAGAAAGCTTTAGTCGAGGCCGAGACCTTCATGCCGACGGTCCACGGCCAGATGGCCTGCACCGACTGCCACGCCGGCGACGCGCTCAANGGCGACAAGGAGACGGCCCATGCCGGTCTCATCGGCCGCCCCAGCAGCGACCCGGTGGCCGCCTGTGGCGACTGCCACCCCGACGTGGTGGCCATGAANGAGTTCAGCCTGCACAGCAACCTGACCGGCTACTGGACCGTGCTCGACCAGCGCAGCGTGCCCGAGAACCACGAGCAGCTCTCGACGATGTTCAACAACCACTGCTACCGCTGCCACACCAGCTGCGGCGACTGCCACGTCAGCCAGCCGTTCAACGTCGGCGGCGGCTTTGTGGACGGCCACGTCTTCAATGCCGAGCCGTCGATGACGCAGAACTGCACTGCCTGCCACGGCAGCCGCGTGGGCAACGAATACCTGGGCAAGAACGAGGGCTACAAGGCCGACGTCCACTTCCGCCAGGGGCGCATGGTCTGCACCGACTGTCACACCGGCCACGAGATGCACGGCCAGCCGGCGCAGTGCACCGAGTGCCACACCGGGCCGGAAGCGATGAGCATTCCCCCGGCCGACCACCGCTACGACGGCGTCCAGTCGCCGCGCTGCGAGACGTGCCACGTCACGGCCGCCACCGGCCAGGACGGCATCGAGATGCACGCCCAGCACGGCGGCGACCTGTCCTGCCAGGTCTGCCATTCGGTCAGCTACACCAGCTGCGACGGCTGCCACGTGGCCATCAGCGAGAAGTCGGGCAACCCGTTCTTCGAGACCGAAGCGACGTACATGACGTTCTACATCGGCCGCAACCCGCTGAAGAGCTACGACCGGCCGTATGAGTTCGTGCCGCTGCGCCACGTGCCCGTCGCCCAGACCAGCTTCGAGTTCTACGGTGATAACCTGCTGCCGAACTTCGACGCGCTGCCCAACTGGGCCTACGCCACGCCGCATAACATCCAGCGCGAGACGCCGCAAGCCGCCTCGTGCAACAGCTGCCATGGCGTGGCCGACCTGTTCCTGACGGCCGACAAGGTGGCCGAGGACGAGCTGAACGCCAATGCCGGCGTCATCATGCCGAGCGTGCCGCTGCCCGTCGGCGACATCACGACGACGATCACGACGACGATCACGACGACCGTGCCCATTACCGGCACCGGCAGCCTGGTCGCGCCCACGGCCGAACCGTAACGAGTGACGAGTGACGAGTGNCGAGATNCGAGATACGAGATACGAGATACGAATAGGTACTGACCTACTGCACACTGGATACTGTCCACAGGATACTGATCACTAANTTTTATACTCTCAGAAGGAGACCCATGAAGAAGAGTGTTTTGTTGTTAACGTTTGTGCTGATTTTCGGCCTGTTGCTGGCGGCGTGCGGTGGTAGCACGCCGGAGCAGACGGCCGAGACGGTCGTCGAAGAGGCGGCCGAAGTCGTTGAAGAAGCCGTCGAGCCGACGGCCGCGCCGGTCGAGGAAGCGGCCCCCACCGAGGAGCCCGCCCCNGAGCCGACGGCCGNGCCNGAAGTGACCGAGGTCACCGACGAGCAGCTCGACACGCTGTTCGGCGACTTCCTGGCCGGCATGGAAGCCTATGACACGCTCGGCCTGGAGCCGTTCAACGAGATGCTGGCCGGCGAAGCGCCGTTCATCCTCGACGTCCGCGAGACAGCCGAGCTGGAAGAGAACGGCTGGATCGAGGGCGCGGTCCACGTGCCGATCCGCGAGCTGGCCGCGCGCACCGACGTGCTGCCGTCGCAGGACACGCCCATCGTCGTCTACTGCGGCAGCGGCTGGCGCTGCACCATCGCCCTGCCCCTGCTCAACGCGCTGGGCTGGGACAATGTCAAGTCGCTCAAGGGCGGCAGCTTCGGCGGTTGGGTCGAGGCCGGCTACCCGGTCGTCACCGGCGAGGTCCCCGCGGCCGAGTCGCTGAACGCGGCCGAGGTCGATCCCGCGCTGGCGACCCGCTTCACCGAGATCCTGGCGGCCATGCCCGAGGGCTACGGCGGCATCTCCATCGATGACCTGAACACGGCCATCGCCGAGAACCCCGACCTGCAACTGATCGACGTGCGCACGGCCGAGGAAATCGNGGCCGAGGGCNACATCGACGCCCCGAACGTCACGTTCATCCCCATTGAGGAGTTCGTGGCCCGCCGCGCCGAATGGCCGGCCGACAAGGACGCGCCCATCGTCGTCTATTGCGGCAGCGGCCACCGCTCGACCATCGCCATGCCCATCCTGTGGAGCTACGGCTACAACGACGTGCTCAGCATGAAGGGCGGCTTCACGGAGTGGGCCAAGGCCGGTTACGCCACCGTTGGCGCGCCGGAGGGCCCGGACCTGGACACCGCCTTCAACACCTTCCTGGGCAACATGGAGTCCTACAACACGATCGGCCTCGACGCCGTCAACCTGGCGCTGGCCGAGGACCCGCCGCCGTTCCTGCTCGACGTGCGCGAGTTCAGCGAAGTGGAAGAGAAGGGCCACATTGAGGGCGCGGTCAACCTGCCCNTCCGCGAGTTCCTCGATAACCCGGCCTANCTGCCGGCGCAGGACGCCAAGCTGATCAGCTACTGCGGCTCCGGCTGGCGCTGCACCATCGCCATCACCGCCCTGGGCGCGCTCGGCTACCCGCAGCCGCTCAGCATGAAGGAAGGCAGCTTCGGCGGTTGGGTCGAGGCCGAATACCCGGTCGTTGAAGGGCCGGCGGCCGAGCCGATGGAGCTCAACGCCTTCGAGCCCGACCCGGCGCTGCTGGCGGCCATGCAGGACATGCTGCACAAGGTCCCCGAGGGCTACGGCGGCATCTCCGTCGATGACCTGAACCTGCTGCTGGTCGAGAACCCGGACGTGATCCTCATCGACACGCGCACCACGGCGGAACTGGAAGAGAACGGCGTCATCGAGCACCCGAACTTCCTCCACATCCCGCTGGAAGAGTTCATCAACATGAAGGACCAGTGGCCGCAAGACCTGGACGCGCCCATCGTCGTCTACTGCGGCAGCGGCCATCGCTCGACCATCGCCATGACGATCCTGTGGAGCTACGGCTACACCGACGTCAAGAGCATGCAGGGCGGCCTGGCGCAGTGGATCGAGGCCGGCTACCCGGTGGTCGATTTCGTGCCCGAAGGGTAAGCCCTTAGACTGTTTCGCGTCATCAGACCCGGCCGGTCAGCCAGACCCGCCGGGTCTTTTTGTTGCCGCGTGGCGCGATTTGCCATCACGCGGCGATTAGCCAGATCGCGCCATGGCCCGTCAGNCGAAATCCGATGGGTATTAACGCCATTGTCCCTCCTCTCACAAACGGGTATAGTTCCCCCGGATGGCAAATGCCGGTTGTTGCCGTCCGTGGGCGAGTCACGCGGCCGAGGTTCCTTCCCTGCTGTCCTCACCCCCCGCCACCCGCCGGGTGACAGTGGAAAGGCGCTCCGGAANGAACGACGTCGCAATCTAACCCGACCGGCAAGATAAAGACCATGCTTGGAACAGCCTTGATCATCGCCGCCGCTTTGCTGGCCGGCGTCGGCCTGTTAATCTACCTGCCGACCCGCGCCGCCACGGCCGAAAAGCCCAATGTCGTCATCATCATGTCCGACGACCAGGACGTGGACTCCATCCCCGTCATGCGCAAGCTCATGGCCGACCCGGAAGGCTCCTGGGTCAACTTCACCAGCGCCTTCAGCAACACCAGCATCTGCACTGCCGCCCGCGCCACACTCCTGACCGGGCAGTATTCGCATACAAACGGGATCCTCGGCAACAATTGGGGCGGCGAGTTCGACAACGATAACACGCTGGCCGTCTGGCTCGATGACGCCGGCTACCAGACCGCGCTCATCGGCAAATTCCTCCACTTCCAGCCCGGCGAGTATGGCGACGAGCGCAAGATCTACGACATGCCCGGCTGGGACCTGTACTCGATCTCCTATCTCACGGTTGACGAGCACACCCAGGAAGCCGTCGATTTCATCAGCGACGCCGACTCGCCGTTCTTTTTATGGCTGGCCTACCGCGCCCCGCACAAAACGGCCGAACCGCCCGACCGCTACCAGGGCATCGACGTCTACGTGCCGCCCGACCGGCCCAACTTCAACGAGAAGGATATGTCCGACAAGCCGGAGCACATGCGCGGGCTGCCGNCGCTGTCGGCCGAGGATATCACCGGCCTGCGCAAGGAACGGGCAAACTCCCAGCGCGAGCTGCTGGCCATCGACGACGGCATTGAGGCCGTGATGAATACGCTCGAGGCCAAAGGCGAGCTGGAGAACACGATGATCATCTACGTGGGCGACAACGGCTACTCCTGGGGAGCCCACCGGCTGTACAAAAAGCTCTGCCCCTACGAGGAATGCAACCTCGTGCCTCTCTTCATCCGTTATCCGGGCCTGGGACAGAGCCGGATGGAGACCCACTACGTGTCCATGGTCGATCTGGCCGCGACNATCGCCGACTACGCCGGGGTCAGGCCCCGGCTGCCGCAAGACGGCCGCAGCCTGTTGCCGCTGTTGNANGGCACNGCCCCCGGNTGGAACGACGCCGTTCTGCTGGANNGAGCCTATGGCCGCACCGGCTATTTCNCGGCCCGCTCGCCGGGCTGGAGCTACATCGAGTATGCCACCGGCGAGAAGGAGCTGTATGACNTGACGGCCGATCCNTACCAGCTCCANAACGTGGCCGGNAAACCGGGNTATGCCGCCCANCAGGCGGTGATGGCCCAGCAACTGCGCGACCTGTTGGACCCGCCCGCCGCCACGCCGACGCCAACCCCGTCGCCCACCGCCACCGAAGGCCCCTCTTCGACGCCGACGGCCACGNCCACAGCNACGGCCACGCCCACCATCACGTTGTCGCCGACCGACGGTCCTTCACCCACGCCGACGGAAACGCTCACGCCCACGGCCACCGCCACCGACGGCCCCTCCCCCACCCCGACGCAG
>JAACJX010000502.1 GCA_014237545.1 Ardenticatenia bacterium
TTGCTCCTGCTCCAGGCCATCGACCGCGAGTGGCGCGACTACCTGACGGCGATGGACGACCTGCGCCGCGAGATCGGCTTGCAGGCCTTCGGCCAGCGCGACCCGAAGATCGAATACAAGAAGCGCTCGTTCGAAATGTTCGCCGATATGCGCAAGAACATCGACCGCGACATCGCCGATCGCTTCTTCCGCGACATCTCCAGCCACCAGGCATTTATCCAGCAGCAACAGCAGGAAGTGGCCTACAAGGTGCAGTCGCAGGACGCCGGCTACCAGACCGTGAAGCGCGAGAAAGGCAAGGGCACCGAACTGCGCAAGGACACGCCCGACGTCGGCCGCAACGATCCCTGCCCCTGCGGCAGCGGCAAGAAGTACAAGAACTGCCACGGGCGGCCGCAAGCCGGCGCCACAACCGCGGCCGGCAACGGCCAGACCGCGCAACCGGCCAGGGGTGGCAAGAAGCCGCAGCAGAAGAAGAAGGCGCGGCGGTAAGCGCGCCCAGGCTGGAACCCACCCGATGAAGACCCAGTATTACACGGCGGCCAGCCTCGACGGCTTCATCGCCACAGTAGATGACTCNCTGGAGTGGCTCTTCCCNCTCGGCGACCCCGAGGCGACGAGTTACCCGGAATTCATCCGCGACGTGGGCGCGCTGGCGATGGGCTCNGNCACTTACGAGTGGTTGCTGCGCCACGTNGTCAGCCCTGAGGCCGATCCGCCGCAGCCNTGGCCCTACGAGCAGCCGGCNTGGGTATTCACGACCCGCGCGCTTCCCGCGATTCACGGGGCGGANATTCGTTTCGTGCGCGGCGACGTCCGCCCGGTGCATGCGGCGATGGTCGACGCCGCCGGCGGCCGCAACGTCTGGATCGTCGGCGGCGGGGAGCTTGCCGGNCAGTTCTACGACCACGGCCTGCTCGATGAACTGATCGTGCAGGTCGGCTCGGTGACGTTGGGGGCCGGCAAGCCGTTGTTNCCGCGAGTGATCACAAACCCGCCGCTGCGCCTGGTCTCGGCCACCGCTGTCGGCGCGGGGCTTGCCGAGCTGCGGTATGAAGTTCCCCGCTAGGCCCTGATCGCGCCTTTCAACCAAATGGCCGCGGGTCTGCTATAATGCCACCATAATCTGGCTCTCAAGCCCAATGACAGGAGCTGGTTATGGCGATTGACCACCCTGCCGGCGACGCGGCCGTGCCTGAACTGGCTATTCACGTCACCAACAACTTGCCTCGCGAACTCACGGCGCTCGTCGGCCGCGAACGCGACGTGGCGCTTCTGCGCGACCTGCTTCTCGACCCGGCCACTTCGCTTGTCACGTTGACCGGTCCCGGCGGCATGGGCAAGACAAGCCTCGCCCTCCACGTCGCCGGCCGCCTGTTGGATCAGTTCCCCGATGGCGTTCACTTTGTCGACCTGACGCCGCTTTGTGACCCCGCCCTTATCCCAACCCAAATCGCCCGAACGCTGGGGCTGGAATCCGCGGGCGGGCGAGCGTATGAGGAGAGCCTCGTCGAATATTATNGCCGGCGAAAGGCNCTGTTGTTGCTCGACAATTACGAGCATTTGCTCGATGGGGCTGGTCACGTCGCCAGCCTGTTGCGCGGGGCGGCTCAATTGAAAATCCTGGCCACCAGCCGCGAGATGTTGCGACTGAAGGACGAACAGCTGTTTCCCGTGCTGCCCCTGGCCTTGCCCGCGCCGGATCNGGCGGCCGACGTGTGGCAACTTTCGCAAAGTCCGGCAGTTGACTTATTCGTGCGCCGGGCGCGCGCCGTCCAACCGGAATTTTCCCTGTCGATCGGCAATGCCGCCGCCGTGGCTGCCCTCATGGCCCGGCTCGACGGCTTGCCATTGGCCATCGAACTGGCCGCGGCGCGGATCAGGCACTATGCGCCGGCGGCACTTCTCTCTCGATTAGACGCGTCTCCCCTGGGAACCCTGACCGGTGGCGCGCGCGATTTACCGTCTCGCCAGCAGACTATTCGAGCCACTATCGCCTGGAGCGTCGACCTGCTCGCGCCGTCCGANGCACGGCTCTTCCGGCGATTGGGGGTGTTCGCTGGTGGGTTTAACATCGCCGCCGCCGAAGCTGTGGTCGCAACGGCTTTTGACGACGATATTGACGTGCCGGTGGGGTTGGAATCGCTCCTGGATAAAAGTTTGCTGGTTCGCCTGCCCACTGACGGCGAGCCGCGATTTGGCTTGCTGGAGACGTTGCGTGTTTATGCTCTGGAGCAGCTCCGGACGGTTGGCGAGGAAGAGACGGCTCGTTTGGCCCATCTATCCTTTTATCTGGCTCTGGCCGAGACGGCCGAGCCGCACTTCCGCGGGCCGCAACAGGCCGAATGGGGCGCGCGGCTGGCGGCCGACGAAGACAACTTGCGGGCGGCGCTGGCCTGGTCACTGGGTAGCGCCGCCGATTCGCCGGCTTGTGGCCGTTTGGGGGTTCGGCTGGCCGGGGCGTTGGGCGTGTTCTGGAGCAATACTGACCGCCTTTATGAGGGACAGCGATGGCTTCGCCAGGCGCTGCCCCTTTGTCGCAAGGTATGGGCGCTGCCGGTCACCTTTGCTGACGAGGGCGAGCGCGAGCAACTGGCTCACGAGGCCCGCTTGCTGACCGCCGACGGCGTCATGGCCTGGCACTATGGTGAGTATCGCCACGCCGCGCAAATGCACGAGCAANCCCTGGCCGTGTACACCGCGCTCGGCGACGACCTGCGGCTCAGCCGGTCGCGCCATTACCTGGCTAACCAGTACAATGAGCTGGGCGAATTCGAGCGGGCGCAAGCGCTCCACCGGGAAAACGCCGACTACCATTCGCGTGGCGGCAACGCGGAAGGNGCNGCCCTCTCGCTGAACGCGCTTGGCATCACTTACTGGCGGACNGCCCAAAACGACGAGGCGCGAGCTGCTTTCGAGGGGGCCCTGGCAGCCGCGCGTCAAGCCGGAGACCGCTGGGTAACGACGCTGGTATTGGGGAACCTGAGCCAGGTCGAGTTGCGCCTGGGCAATCTGGACCGCGCCGAGGCGCTGCTGGACCAGGCCATGGCCGCCAATGCCGAACGCGGCCAGGTGAAACTGGGGATCGATCAGTTGTTGAGCCAGGGACGCCTGCGCGAGGCCCAGGGGCGAGTCGAAGAAGCCTGCCTGTTGGCCCAGGAAGGCTTGCGCCAGGCCAACGAGCATGGCTACCGCACGTTCGTGGCCGACGCCCTGGAACAAGTGGCTTTCGCCGTTTGGCGACTGGGCGCGGCCGAGCGCGCGGCGCGGCTCTTGGGCGCGGCGGCCGCTCTGCGCGAACGATNGGGCGCGGCCGAGGTGCGCGATGAGCCGGTCTATTACGGCCAGCGGCTGCCGCAACTTCGCGCCGCCCTGGGCGAAGCTCCATTCGCCGATCTGTTCGCCGCGGGGCGAGCAGTAGGCCGCGAAGACGCCGTCGCGCTGGCCCTCGCTCCGCCGCCCGTGGCGACTACCGCGCCAAAGCCGCCCATGGCTGCCCAGCTGGAACGGGCGAGCGGGCTAAGTGATCCGCTGGCCGGGCTGACCCGTCGCGAACGCGAAATCGCCCTGCTACTGGCCCGTGGCCTTACCAACGACGAGATCGCCGGCACGTTGTTTATCAGTCTCAAGACCGTGGAGATGCACGTCAGTAATGTTTTGGGCAAGCTGGGCTGCCGCAACCGCACTGAGGTCGCCGCGCGACTCAATGCTTCGCAACTTTCCCCTTAGCCTATTCCCCGTTCGCCCAACTCCAGCCGAAGAATACAGGGTTTTTACAGGGTTATCCCTGGCGACGCCGGTCCGCGGACATTGTATGATGTCGCCGTTGTCAGAAAACTCAAATCAAAGCGGAGAGAAAAATGCCAGGTATAAAACAATTGCGGCGATTGGTTGTAGTGGCTGGACTGGCCCTGATGGCCCTGACCGGAGCGACGGCGGCNCGNGCCGCCGTCCTATTGCCCGACTCTCATGTCCTGTATCTTAGCTCACCGGGGGCAGGTACGGTGGCCGGAGTTGCTTATGCCGATGAGGACGTGCTTCGCTATTCGCCCACGAAAACCCCCAAATGGGCTATGCACTTCGACGGCAGCGCCGCCGGCTTGCCTGCCGTGGCTGATATCGACGCGTATGATTTTGAATATAACGCCAATACGTTTACCTCATGGCACTACATGAGCTTCGACCAACCCCTCACCATCCCCGGACTTGGGGCCGTTGATGACTCAGACGTAGTCGTGTTCAAGACCACCTTGCTTTCCAGCAACTGGAGCCTGTACTTCGACGGCTCGGCTTATGGACTGGCGACCGATGGCGAGGACATTGACAGTCTGAGCGTCACGGATGAAGGCACGCTTTTCCTCAGTACCTTGGGCGGCTTCAATGTCCCGGGTGTCAACAACACCATCTTCAAGGGTGCTGATGAAGATTACCTTATGTGG
The DNA here is from genome assembly GCA_014237545.1 of Ardenticatenia bacterium. Classification (GTDB taxonomy): domain Bacteria; phylum Chloroflexota; class Anaerolineae; order Promineifilales; family Promineifilaceae; genus Promineifilum. The sequence goes on from JAACJX010000502.1 coordinate 4,440, forward strand.
GCTCACGATTCACAAGCCTTCATATGGCGTTTCGATGGCAGCGACATGGGTATCCCGGCAAAAAANGACCTGGTTAACCTGGCTTACCCTGACCTCNAAGACGGCCGCAATATCAGTCTCACNAGCCATATGCTGTTCAGCGTCAAGGCCGCCGCCAAGGTCCAGGGGGTTAACGCGGGCGCGTTCGACATCTTGCTACGGCAAACCACCCCTGTCAGCGATAACTTCGGCATGTTCCTGGATGCCAGCACCTCCGGGTTCCCGAAGATCGACGCGGTAGANGCCTTGTTCANCTTCGATTAGCCACCGCGCTGGCCAGAATTGNCCCCCAGACCTCAGAGGTTGGCGAACGGGAGTTCGCGAAACTCTGAGGTCTTTTTCATCCCCTGACCGCCTCGACAACCTCACGAATTGCCGCGACGACCGCCGCCGGTTGGTTGTGGTGGATGTTGTGACCGCTGCCCTCGACGATGACGTGGCGGCCGCGTGATGACTGCGTGGCCAATTCTGCTTGCATCGCCTGCCAGGCCATTTCATAACCCTCATTTACCTCATCAGCC
>JAACJX010000382.1 GCA_014237545.1 Ardenticatenia bacterium
CGACGTTGCGGACTGCCACATTGTTCGCCTGACAAGGGGCAGATTTCAGGCGGCCGGATCGTTAAGCTAAATCCGGCCGCCTATCTTTGGCGATTATTCGACCGTCACGCTCTTGGCCAGATTGCGCGGCTGGTCGACATCCGCCCCGCGGCGAACGGCAATGTGATAGCTTAGCAATTGCAACGGCACGACATTGACGACCGGCGCGAGTAACGGCGGCGCTTCCGGCACGTAGATGACGTAATCGGCTTCCTGGTGGATCAACTCGTCCCCGTCCGTCGCCAGGGCGATCACTACACCGCCGCGGGCCTTGGCCTGTTGCACCTGGCTGATCATCTTGTCGTAGAGGGCATCCTTGGTCACGATGGCCAGCACGGGCATCGTCTCGTCGATCAGCGCGATGGGGCCGTGCTTCATCTCGCCCGCCGGGTAGCCCTCGGCATGTATGTAGCTGATCTCCTTCAACTTCAGCGCGCCCTCCATTGCGATGGGATAGTTAATTCCCCGGCCCAGGAAAAGAAAGTTGTGGGCTTTGTGGAAGCGCTCGGCCAGAGCCTGGTATTCGTAATCATTCTCCAGCACTTCCCCGACCAGGGCGGGAAGGTGAGCGACATCTGATACGAGTTGTTGCCGCCGCGACGCGGATAACACTCCGCGGAGGCTGCCCAGCGCGCAGGCCAGAAGATACAAATCGACGATGGACGTCGTGAAGGCTTTGGTGCTCGCGACGCCGATTTCCGGGCCGGCGTGCATGGCAATCGAACCGTCCGCGAGGCGCATCGACTGGCTGCCGATGGCGTTCACGATAGACCACAACGTGGCCCCCTTTTCGCGCGCCAACTGGGCGGCCGCCAGGGTATCGGCCGTTTCACCGCTCTGGGTGATCGACAGAACGGCCATGTTATCGCCGACAATCGGGTCGTAGTAGCGAAATTCTGAGGCGTATTCCACTTCGACCGGAAGGCGCGCTATCGTTTCGATAAGGTACTTGCCCACCAACCCGGCGTAGTAGCTGGTGCCGCAAGCCACGATGAACAGTTTGTCGATTTTGCCCACCAGCTCCGGGGTAAGGTTCATCTCGGGCAGGTGAACCGCTCCGGTCTCGAAGTCAATTCGGCCGCCAAGCGTATCGATGATGGCCCGCGGCTGGTCGAATATTTCCTTCTGCATGAAGTGTTTGTACTCGCCCTTGACGGCGCTGACCGGATCCCAGGCGATGGTGTGAATCTCAGGTTCAATCGGCCGGCCGTCCAGGGACATTACCTCGTAGCTGTCGCGGGTGACGACGGCCATCTGGTGGCTGTCCAGAAATACCATGCGCCGGGTGTACTCCAGGATGGCCGGGATGTCCGACGCGATAAACATCTCGCCATCGCCGACGCCCAGAGTGATGCCGCCGGCGTTGCCGATACGGGCGCAAACGATTCGGTCCGGGCTATCGGAACTCATCAACACGACGGCATTGGCCCCTTGCAGGCGTTGAAGGGTGCGCCGGGCGGCCTCTTCAAGCGGCATGCCGGCGGCCATAAACCGCTCGGCAAGCTGGACGATAACCTCGGTGTCCGTATCCGACTGGAAGGCCACGCCTTCGGTTGCCAGTTCATCTCTCAACTCCTTGAAGTTCTCGACGATGCCGTTATGGACCAACACGACCCGCCCGTTCATACTCAGATGGGGATGGGCGTTTCTCTGGGTTGGCGCGCCGTGGGTGGCCCAACGGGTGTGGCCGATGCCGATATGGCCGGCCAGAGGCGAGTCGGCCAGCGTTGCCTCCAAATTGGAGAGCTTGCCGACGTCGCGGCGAATAACGATCCGCCCTTCGCCGTCCAACGCGGCGATTCCGGCCGAGTCATAGCCGCGATACTCCAGTCGTTTGAGNCCTTGCAGGACGATGTCGGGAGCCTGACGTGGGCCCACATAACCAACAATTCCACACATGGTAAACCTCCATGGTCGGCCCAAGCGCGAACGCGGCTACTCCGGGCGAGCGATCTGCCCAACGGAACGGATCGCTCTGCAGTCGGCCGCGCGCTGTGCCATGCCGGCGCACCCACTCGATTGTCAGTAATGGGGGCGCCCCTTCGGTTGATTTGACTTTCTGATCACGGGCCGCGTAGATTGTTTGGCGGTTACCCGCCGGCTTTGCTATCGCGGCTAAGTTGAAGGGGCAAAAGCTCGGAGTGTGACCGACCCCGGGAGGCATCCGCTGATCTCTCGATTTTCNCCGGCAGAGTGTGACTATTCGGTCTGGTGGCATGCCACTGAACAAAAAGCACTCCCGCCTGTTTAGCCTCGCGTCGCCGCGAGGAACCTCCACCTCGTCACCCGCGCTCTGGTGGCCGGATGGCCGACCTATCGCGCGGGCCATGCGCTATCTGGCCCCACGGACAGCCGCACCGGAGTGATTGGCTGTCCTGTATTCGATTGTTGCGAGACAGGATACCGGCCCGCCCGGGGATTGTCAAGCAAGCGGCCGTGAATTGANTTCCCCGCGAGCGTTAGAGTGATGTTAGATGGGGTAATGGCTCCTTGCGATAGCCCATCTAGTAGACATATAATTACTAATGTGCTTGGATTTGGCCCGTCGCTCTCACTTGCCTAATTTGACCGGCGGATCCAAGTGACTGAGTAACCAATATGATCAATCCGAATCTGCTTTGGGCCATTGGTGGCTTTCTCATCATCTTGACCCCCATCGTCCTTATCCATGAGTTTGGCCACTTCTGGGCTGCCAAATTGAGCAAAATTCGCGTCGAGGAATTCGGCTTCGGTTTGCCGCCTCGCGCCGTGAAGCTTTTTGAGCGCGGCGGGACGATTTACTCGTTGAACTGGATTCCTGTCGGCGGCTTTGTGCGGCCGGCGGGCGAAGATGACCCCAATGTGCCTGGCGGCCTGGCGTCGGCTTCCAAACGGGCTCGCTTGTTTGTCCTGGCGGCCGGCTCGGGGATGAATTTTATCACCGCGATCCTGTTCTTCTGGTTGGCCCTTGTCCTGGGCGCGCCGGCCGTTCAGGTCAGCGAGGTCAGTCCTNATTCGCCGGCGGCGATTGGCGGGCTGCAAAGCGGCGACCTGATCCTCGAGGTTGACGGCGATATCGTCATGAGCAGTGGCACGCTGGTTAACGCGGTGTCGGCACGTGCCGGCACGGTGATCAACCTGGTGGTCCTGCGTGATGGCGAGGAGCAAACGATTGCGGTCACGCCGCGGCGCACGGGGGAGTATGACCCGGCGACGGAAGGCCCGCTAGGCATTAGCCTGGGACAAGGGCCGCAGATCCGGCGCGGGCCAATCGAGGCTATCTCCGGCTCGCTCAACTTTATGTGGGAATATATATCCCTGTATGCCAANCTCCCGTCAATGCTCATCAACGGCGAAATCACCGCCCAGGAAGCCCGCCCGGTCAGTATTGTCGGCATCAGCCAGATTGCCGGAGAGGCAGCCGAATCTTCAGCCTCGGGGCGGACACTATACCCTATCCTGACGATGGCGTCTTTCATCAGCGTAGCCCTGGGATTGACTAATTTACTGCCGATCCCCGCTTTGGATGGCGGTCGTATTTTGTTCGTTCTCATCGAAGCCATTCGCGGCCGGCGAATTGAGCCGGAGCGCGAAGGAATGGTCCACGTCATCGGCATGCTGGTCTTGCTGGCGTTAATGGTGGTCCTGATCATCCAGGATATCGTAAACCCGATATTACCCATACAATAAACCGAGCCGCGCCAAATAGTATTTGACCCGGTTGTCAGTAACTTGGGTTGCGCTTCCGATCGCTGTTCACGTTGCACAACACCTGATGCTCAACGGTGCTGGTTCGCCTGACTACAACCAGGCTTCGGTTCTTTAGGAAAAATAAAACAATAGAATGACAACTCAACCAGAAACACCTTTCGCCTCGGTGCTCGAGGCTCTATTTACGGCCGAAGATTTGCCCATCCACCTTCTTTATCGTTTATCGGATATGAGTGAATCAGATTTCAAGCAGTTCAAAGAAGGGTGGAGCAGTGCCGAGGAAACCCGGCGCATTGCTCTCGCTCTCCACATGGCCGAGATCGCCGAGGAGAACTATCTGATCGATTTCAGTCNGGTCTTTGCCTTCATGTTTGACGATCCGTCAGCCTCTGTGCGCATCGCCGCTCTGGATGGCGTCTGGGATTCGGAAGACCTGTCATTGGTCGAAACGATTCTCGAAATGCTGGCTGAGGACGAAGACGCCGGCGTGCGGGCGGCCGCGGCCAGGGCTTTGGCTCATTACATCCTNTTNGCTGAGTGGGGGCAAATCAGCGATTCGCACACTGATACGATCGTTAACAGCCTCCTGGAAGCCTACGACAACCGGCGTAACCCGCTAGAAGTAAAGCGAGCGGCGCTGGAAGCGGTATCTCCCTCGGCCCACCCGCGCGTGCCGGATATGATCAACGACGCTTATGAAGAAGGCTCGAATGAGATGCAATTGAGCGCGATTTTCGCCATGGGCGTTTCGGCCGATGAGCGCTGGCTGCCGTACCTCGAGCAAGAACTAAGCAGCCCCTCGGCTGACTTTCGCGCCGAAGCAGCCCGCGCCTGTGGCGTCATCGGCGGGGAATCATCCGTCGATGCTCTGGTGCAATTGATTGACGACGACGATCAGGAAGTCGGTATGGCCGCTATCTCCGCCCTGGGCCAAATNGGCGGGGAGCGCGCGTTCGAACTGCTTTCCCGATTGGCCGAAGACCCCAATTACGAAGAGTATTACGACGTCATCGAGGACGCGCTCGACGAATTGGAGTGGATGGACAGCGCGTTCGATATGCTGGCCTTTCCGGGCGATGATGAAGACGACGAGGATGACATACTTGACCAGCTGCGTCTCAATTGAACGTCTTCTTCTACGTCCTAACTCAAAATATCCTGCCAATCATGCTGGTAGCTTCGTTCGGCTACCTGCTGCGCAAGCGCCTGCACCTGCACATCGGCACGCTATCCAGCGTCGTATTCAACATTCTCAGCCCTGCTCTCGTATTTTCATCCCTCGCCAATTCCCAACTACCCGGCAATGAACTGGTCGAACTAGTTGGGTTTTCGGCCCTCAATATCCTGGGCATCGGCGCCTTGGCGCTGGTGATGGCCAGGGTNATGCGCCTGGAGCGGGTGGACGTGGCGACGTTCCTGATTGTCGTCATGTTCGTCAATGGCGGTAACTACGGATTGACGCTGCTCCAGCTTCGCTACGGCGATGAGGGGTTGTCGCGTGGGGTGGTCTACTACGTGACCAGCACAATCCTGGTGTATACGCTTGGCATAATCATCGCCTCCATGGGCCGGGTGAGCTGGCGCGACACGCTCAAGCGAATCGTGCGGCTCCCGGCCGTTTATGCGGCAACGCTGGCGATCCTGGTCTACAGCTTCAAAATTCCCATCCCCGCCCCGCTCATGAGCGGTATCACGATTGCCGGTAGCGGGGCGATCCCCGTGATGCTCCTGGTGCTGGGGATGCAGATTGCTGATATCCGGCCCGGCGNCAGCGGCCGCTACGTGTGGCCGGCCGTGGGGCTGCGGCTGGTAGGTGGGCCGTTGCTGGGGCTGGCTATCGCCGGCCTACTGAATCTGCAAGGAGTTGGACGCAGCGCCATGANCATCGAGTCCGCCATGCCGACAGCGGTGATTAACCTCATTCTGGCCTCCGAATTCGGTTTGCCCANATCCAACGTGGCGCGTATAGTTGTGCTATCGACACTGGCCAGCCCGCTAACGATTGCAGCGACAATCACACTATTGGGACTATGATCGCGCAGTCATTTCGCCCCTCTTTGTGGCGCGCATTGCTCGTGGCAGCGCTTACACCCTTCTTGTTCGCCATGACTGTCCTGGCCCAGGACGAACAGATCCAGATTCAATCGACGGCCAATTACATCTACGGCCAATCCATGAACTTTCGCCTAACGGCCAACATGGAAGGCGCCGAGCGGGTCACCTTGTTCATTCGCCTCGGCACCTCGCCCGATTCCTTTGCTGTGGATGTCCCCCTGGATTCCGAGGACGGCGTCGACGTCAACTACGAACTTGACCTAACGCAAACACGCCTGCCGCCTTTCAGCTCNATTACCTATTGGTGGGAGCTAGAGCNCGCCNCNGGTTCATCCGTCCTNATTCCCGAACAAGTCATCAGTTACGTGGATGACCAGTTCANCTGGCGNCAGTTGGTGACAACCGATGAGGANGGCGGGGGCAGTATCCGCNTCCACTGGACNGGCGACGANGCGTTGACTGGCGAGCTGGCGCGCGACCTGACACTCGAGATGTTGCCCGAGATCGGCCGCTTTGTGCCGATCNGGCAGATCCTGCCGTTCGACGTATACGTCTACCCGTCNACATCTGACCTCAGCTCAGCGCTGCGTCTAGCGGGGCGAGAATATCAGCCNGGCAGTACCTATCCGGACCTCGGCGTTGTCCTGGTGACCGTGGTCAACCCGGAAACGGCCGAGAGTGAGTTGCGCTCCGGCCTTTCGCTCGGGCTCACCAACTTGCTACTCTACCAGTCNCTGAATCAATACGCCTACAACGTTCCACCGTGGCTCACTCACGGCATTGCCGGTATCGTCCGCGGGCGAAGGGANGTCGTGACCGAGGACAAATTGGTTTCGGCAATTGTGTCCGACCAAACGATCCCTTTGTCGGAATTGTGCTCCACCCCGGCCGTTGAAGAAGACCTGGCTGCTGCCCAGAGCGAATCCCTGGTGCGTCACATTATTGCCACGGACGAAGACAGCGCCGTGCGCGCTTTGGTCGCCGCCTATGCCAATGG
>JAACJX010000185.1 GCA_014237545.1 Ardenticatenia bacterium
TACTGGCGCAGCAGCGCCAACCGCTCGGCCACATCAGCGCGAGACGTGGCTACCGCTCCACCGTCGCCCATTGCCCCTAGATTCTTGGTCGGATAGAAGCTAAACGCGGCCGCGTCGCCCATGGTGCCGACCATCTGCCCGCCCAGTCGCGCTCCGTGGGCCTGGGCGCAATCCTCGATAACGACCAACCCATGCTCACCGGCAATGGACAGGATGTCATCCATGCCGGCCGGTCCGCCATAGAGATGAACTGGAACGACGGCCTTCGTTCTGGCGCTGATGGCCGACCGAAACCGATCTGGGTCCATCGTCAGTGTGTCGGGGTCCACGTCTACCAGGCGTGGCGTCGCGCCGCATAGCTCGATGGCGGCTACGGTAGCCACGGCCGTGTGACTGACCGTGATCACCTCATCGCCNGGGCCGACGNCGCAAGCCCGCAAAGCCAGCAACACCGCGTCCGTCCCCGACGCGACGCNCACGGCCGAATCAAGCCCCAAATAGGCTGCGAATTCCACCTCNAAGGCGTTCACCTGCTGGCCGAGAATATACCAGCCGCTTTCGAGCGTGGCGGCGACGGCNNCGTCGATTTCNGGNCGCAGACGGCGGTAAGCGGCTGTCAAATCGACGAAATGGATGGTTTCTCGCTTGTGCATCGCGATCACAGGTAATGGTCCAGGTTGGCGCGGAAATAGTCCATCGTCCGGGTTAGTCCCTCGCGCAGCCCGACCTGCGGCCGCCAGCCCAGCTTGCTGCGGATCTTGCGGTAGTCGCCGTAGAAATCGCCGATATCGATCCGCTTGCGGTCGTCCGGAAACGGCTTCAGTACAAAGTCGCCGCCGCCGTTGACCTCGATCATCAACCGCGCCAGATTGATCAGGTTGATTGGCTCGTCGCCGCCCAGATTATAGATCTGGCCGTCGGCCACGTCGTGTGCGGCGACCATCAGCAACGCTTCGACCACGTCATCGATGTAGTTAAAGTCGCGCACCTGCAACCCGTCGCCGAANATTTGCAGCGTTTGCCCCTCCAGCAGTTGGCGAATCCACCAGCCGATGAACGTCTGACGGGCATCGCGGATACGCATCCGCGGCCCAAAGGTGTTGGTCAGGCGCAAAGAGACCGAGCGCAGGCCGTAGACGTTGTTGTAGACGATNTGATACCACTCCCCGGCCAATTTATTGATCCCGTTGACGTCGGTTGGCTGCAAGGGGTGGCGCTCATCGACGGGCAAGTAGGCCGGGCGGCCGTAAATTTGTCGCGTACTGGCGAAAACGACTTTTGCCGTCGGGTTGCCGTGACGGCACGCCTCCAGCAGCGAGAGCTGGCTTCGGGCGTTGATCTCCAGATCGGTGTAGGGATCGGCCATGCTATCCGTGTGGCTGACCTGGCCGGCGAGATTGAAGATGATGTCCTGTCCCTGCACCAGATAGCGCAAGCCGTGTTCGTCGCGCATATCGGCAATGTTGATCCGCAAGCGATCCTCGATGCCGTGGACGTTAAATACATTGCCGCCGTACTCGGGAATAAGGGAATCCAGGATCAGCACGTCCGCCCCCAAGTCCAGGAGCCGGTGGGCCANGTTCGAGCCGATGAAGCCCAATCCCCCGGTGATGAGGACGTGCTTGCCACGGAAAAAGGCGACGTGGTCAGTTGGAACGGTCGGCATGGGGCTGGTTATAAGGCGGACTGGGCCGATCCGTCGCCGGGCGCGCGCCTTCCTTGCGCCACACGAGACGGTACCACAACTTGGTCAGATCGCGCGCCACCTGNGCCAGGCGGCGAAAGCGAAAGAATTGCGATTTGCCNTAGGCGCGATGGAAATGGTGCACCGGCGTCTCCGTCAGGCGGAACCCGGCNTCNTGAACTTTCTTCATCAGTTCGACGCAGATAACGCCGCTGTTGCTCGTCAGCTCCACCTCTTCAAAGACTTCCTTGCGCATCAGGCGGAAGTCACAATCGACGTCTTTCAGCTTGAGGCCAAAGGCCAGTTTGATCGTGTACTGATAGATGCGGCCGATAATGATCCGGTGCAACGGGTCTTGCCGCTCGATCTTCCAGCCGTTGACAAAGTCCACGTCATCACTAACCAACGCGGCCAGGTTCTTCAACTCGCGCGGATCGTACTGGGCATCGCCGTCGGTGTAGAACACCCAGTCTTTGGTGGCGCTGTAGAAGCCAGTGCGCAGCGCGCCGCCATAGCCACGGTTCTGCGGATGATGGATGATCCGCACCTCGTCGGGGTANACCCGCGCCAACTCGTCCAGCACCGCGGCCGTGTGGTCCTGGCTGCCGTCGTTGACAACGATCACCTCGTAATCGTCGGTCAGCTCGCGAAGGGTCAGCAGCACGGATATGACCATGCTACTGATGGTGCCGGCATCATTATAGGCCGGGAAAAAGGCGGAAATACTGAAAGGATTACTCATAGACACCACAAAGCCGGGGGACAGCAGTCGCCCGCCCACGGGTCACCTATCTTATCGCTTTGCCATCCTTTCGCCCAATGGCGGCTCAGCCAGCCAGGCCCATCGTGGCCGCCGGCCACCAGGTCTGCCAATTTTTTAGTTGGGCAGGTCGCGCGGGTGAGTTAGAATTGCCCGCACCACATGCCAGCCAGCACCTTCTCGCTAATTCGCACGACCTGAGGCACGATGATTGACCATTATTTAACGAAGTCGGACTTCAAAGTGGCTCGCACCTGTCCGACGAAATTGTACTACCGAAAAAAAGGGTATCCCACACTGGAGGACGGGGACGAGCAGCTTTCCATCCTGGCCGATCAGGGTTATTTGATCGAAGCCCTGGCGCGGACGTTATACNCGGATGGCCGCTGGATCGGATTCAGCGACGACGTGGAATCGGCCGCGTGGGATACGATGTCGGCTCTATCCGAAAATTGNACCCTGTTCGAGGCGACGTTCATCAGCGGGGGAATGCTGGCCCGGGTCGATATCCTGATCAAGCGCGGCAACCTTTTGGAACTGATCGAAATCAAGTCGAAGGGGTTCAACCGGCAGAAAAACGACGACTTCATTCAAAAGGGACAACCTAACCTGTTTCGCGCCGCGAAGTCTCCTGATAACATCCAGAGCGAATGGCGGCCCTACCTCGAAGACGCCGCATTCCAGACAAATATCCTGCGCCAGGTCTTCCCCGACGCCACCATTGTTCCCTATCTCCTGATGCCCGACACGAGCCAGCCCTCCCACATCGACGGCCTGCACCGGCATTTCTCCTTGCGCTCCATCCAGGAGAGCAATGGAGGTAGTATCCTGCCATATGCCACCTACACCGACGAGCCGCGGCACATCCGTCGCCATCCGCTCATGTGCCGGGTCAACGTACGCGAGGAAGTCGAGCTCCTGCTACCGGAAGTGCGCCGGTCAGCTGGCGAGTATATCAACAGCCTGCACCCGTCGCTGAGGCGCGTCGTCACGNNACCCTCTACCCAATGTCGTTCCTGCGAGTATCGCGTCATNGACGGCCAATTGAGGGGTTTTCACGAGTGCTGGGGAGAGATGGCCGATGTGACACCCCACATCCTCGACCTGTACTACGTCGCTCAGGCCGGCGGCAAAAACAGTGGGCTGGCGGATAAGCTGATCGCCCAGGGGAAGGCCAGCATCCTCGATGTGCCCATCAGATCGCTCACCCGTCGCGACGGGAATATGGGCGAATACGCCCGGCGGCAGCGCTTGCAGATCGAATGTACGCGGGACAATCGCGAGTGGGTCAGCGCCGAACTTGGCCCACTCCTTGACTCACTCACATATCCTCTTCACTTCGTTGACTTCGAGACCTGCTCCCCGGCTATCCCCCATTATCGCGGGATGCGGCCCTTCGAGGTAATCGCTTTCCAGTGGAGTTGCCACACCATTGAATCGGCCGGCGCGCAACCGCAACACCACGAATGGATACAATCGGCTGATATCTATCCCAACGAGGCCTTCGTCGTCGCCCTGCGCCAACAGCTGGGCGACGAGGGCTCAATCCTGATCTGGTCAAAGTACGAAATGACGGTTTTGCGGGCCATTCGCCAGCAACTGGTCGAACGAGGCGCGCAAGGTTCGGAGAATGCGCTCTGGATCGACCGCGTGCTGGCCGGCGCGCGTATCGTTGATCTCAATCAGGTCGCNATCAAGCACCATCTCCACCCACGCGCGGCGGGGCGGACTTCCCTGAAGGTGCTTGCCGATGCGGTCTGGCAATCTAACCCCGGCCTCCGCCGCCGGTTGCCGCATTACGTGGAGGAGACGAAAGACGGCGTCGCCAGTCCCTACCAGGCATTACCACCACTCCTGGTCGGCGGCCGGCAGATCGCCGTGTCCGAAGGGGTCGGCGCCACCGTGGCCTATTACAAGATGATGGAGCGAATAGCCGCNAATGCCACGCTGGAGGCGACTCAATGGCGTCGCCTGCTGCACCAGTATTGCGAGCTGGATACGATGGCGATGGTGATGGTGTGGTGGCACTGGCGGGAGCTAACCGGGCAAGTGAACCAGTAGCACGGAGAGCGCAACTTCGCTGTGCGGGTCGCCATTTAGATGGAACCGGTAATTGAGGCAATTATCCCGCCGCCCATCGAAGCCCAGGTAGCACGCGTGCCGGGGGATGGCCTGTGATACCGCGTCGGCGACCAGATCGAACTCCTGGTTGCGAACAAACAGGACGGCAATCCCGTGCGTCCGTCGCGCGTCCAGATAACCTAGTATATTGTTCAGGTTCCGCAGCAGCGCTTTCTGCCCCATCCAGCTTTGACAACCAATAGCTACGGTAGTAACGCCGTTTTGATTAGCAACCAAATCGGCCTCGTTTTTTGCGGCAAGGATGACACTGCCCGAAATCGTCGCCAGACCGGATTCCAACGCCACTTTCAGAAGGTCGCGCAATTCGGCATCGCTCTTGCGTGCGTAGACCNCCGGCAACCGNGAGAANTGCGCGCCNACNTCCTCGATGATCGGCAACACGCGCGCGCTGATGCCGGCCCCGGTGAAATCGAACTTGACATCACCACGGCCATTTACGCCGGCCGGCGCGGCCGACAATTTGACCGCCCCCTTGCCTTTGGCGCGACCCTTGTTTTCCTGGATCCAGCGGCCGAATAGCGCGCTGTCCAGCCACAGGTTACCGCCGGTCGCGGCCACGACGCCATAGTTCTTCAGCCGCTCCACAGCCTGCGCGATCTCTTGTTCGCCATAGGGCAGCCGGGCGACAGGCTTTTCCTGGGCGACAGCGGCGGCAACGTCTCGCTCGACGTCGCTGAAGTTGCCCCACCACTGATCGAAGTACGGCCACATTTCTGATACAAGCCGCTGATTCACCGCGGCCGTGTCCGGCTTCTTTCCCTGGGCTTTATAGCCGAGCCAGATAGCAGCCACGGCCTGAACGAAAAACGGCAGCGTTCCGGCATGATAACGCACGAATGCCACATCTTCTTCGTCGGCGTCGATGCCGACCCGGCGAGCGGGCACCTTCACCAGCTCGTCCAGCTCGCTGGGGCTGAGGCCGGAAAGATAAATCGGCGTCGGATAAAAGATATTGTAAAAGGGGGACGTCGACGGCAACCCCACGAACTGGCCGAGGCGGTAATTGTCCCAATACGAAGCGGTCACGTAGGCCAGCTCGAAATCCCAAACGCCGGAAAGCGCGCGCAATTCGGTCAAAAAGTCGGAGCCGAAGTGGGCGTTGCGCAACTGGTCGAACTCATCCATCAGGAACACCACGCGCCGCTCTCCGAACTCGTAGAGCAGCGATTCGACGTCGTACACGTCGTCCGCTGATTGCNCCCGATCAACTCCCGACGGCACACGCGGCAGGTTCCCCAATAATTTGCGATAAACACGGTTGTAGAATTCGGCCGGGGTCTTGCAGGCGGAGACATCCACGTAAATCATCACGTACCGTCGAGGATCGGGCAGGTAGGAGGCCATCACCTCGGGATGTGATATGTACTGGAAGAACGAGGTCTTGCCGGCCCGGCGCAAGCCCAGAACACTCACGCATTGCGCCTGGGTCCCGGCCAGGGTCTCGAAGAATTGCCGGGTCTGGTTCTCGCGACCAAAGAACTCGGCCGGCAAGCGCACGGGCGGCCCGACAATGTAGGGCATCCTCATCGCTCAACCTCCTGGAGGCGTTCCACGGCGGCCATATCGAGGCCCGCGCCGTTGCCATACCCTTCGCTGTTCATTTGCCCAACCACCCTGNCGACGTCTTCCACCTGGATTGCGCTTCGCGAGTGACGGCGATTCGCCTGACTTACCAAACGATGGCAAATTGTCTGCACCAGAAACGGATGGCCGGCCGAGAACCCCCAGATTGCCTCCACGGCCGCGTCCTCGTAATCAATGGTTCCCTCGACCGGCCGGCGGATGAGCGTGACCGTCTCTTCGTAGTCAAGCGGCCCAAGCTCAAGCCGCGCGGTCAAATCAGCGATTGGGCTCCAGAAAGAATCGAGGAGCGCGGGCGAACCACTAATGAGGAACGCAACGCGCGTCCGGTGCTGCACCTGTGAGCGCATAAATGGAAGCACGCCTGGCTCCAGCGACCCGCTTTCGACCCCCTCTCGAATTTGTTCGAATTCGTCCACGGCCAGCAAGATCAGGCTGTCTTCCGGCAAGGTGCTCTCCAGGCGGTCGAGGCAGCGATCAAAGGCAGCGTATGCCGTTTCGCCTGGCACAGCGGCGTCGGGCACCGAGCGCTCCCGACTGGATGTGTCCACGTGGCGGCAAATATCGCGCGCCAGCCGGCGCAACCACTCATCGGTTGGGCGCCCGGCGTACCGTTGCAGATCGATGTAGGCCGGGAACAAACGGCGAGCGCGGTCTTCCCGCAAATTCTTCCCGCGCTCACCCTCGACGAGCTGGTACAAAGTGGAGGTCTTGCCGATTCGGCGCCGGCCATACAACAGCAGGGCGTTCGGTTGGCTTGTGTGAGACAGGTTTTCGTCGAACCAGTCGAAAACATCCTGCCGGCCGGCGTAGAGGGAGGCTGAAGCTCCGGTCAGCGGGCGACCAACGACGTAAGGGTTACTAATCAGCAAATTGGTCTCGGGCAGAGAAACATCCATATGACTTCGCCAAATACACAGGTATTCCAGATAGATATTGCGCGACGGCGCAGCAACACGAAGCTGCCGACACCGCCCTGCCCATCAGACGAAGCTGAATCCGTTACAAATTGTTGGTACTTCCGTTAAATCACGCGTGCTTCCGCGCCGGGGGCATCAGCCAGTGGGCCACCTGTTATACCAAGCAGCGCACTGGTAATGCGGCCATTATAGGTAATTAGTACAGGGGTAGCAAGAAAGAAGTTTAAAAATTTTCTCGAGAAAGGAGCGAATCGTATAGCGCGGCCAACTGGCGGGCGGACGATCGCCAGCTAAATTGCGCGCTGTGCGCCAATCCAGCCGCGATTAACCGGAAGCGGGCGTCTTCGTCGCCCAGCAACCGGAGCATCGCCGCCGTCCAGGCCTCTTCGTCATGGGGCGACAGNAGTTCGGCGCTCCCGTCAGCGCCCACCTCCGGCAAGCTGGAGGCATCGGANGAAATGACCGGGGTGCCGCAGGCCATCGCCTCCAGCAAGGGTAGACCAAAACCTTCATAGAGGCTGGGAAACGCCAGCAGGTCGGCCGCGGAATAGATAGCCGGCAAGTCAGCATCATCAACGAATCCGGCCAGGATAACCCTCTCCTGCAAGCCCTGGCGGGCGATTTCGGCCGGCAGTCCCTCATCCAGCCAGCCCTTCCCACCAACAATGATGAGGGAATGGGGATAACGCTCGGCCACCGGCCGGAAAGCTCGCACGAGNAACTCATAGTTCTTGCGCGGCTGGACCGTGCCGACGGCCAAAATATACGGATGATCCAGGCCGTACTTCCGGCGCGCGGAAGCCAGCGCGGCGGTATCGGTGATTGGTCTGAAGCGCTCGTTCACGCCGCTGTAGAGAACGGTAATTCTTTCGGCCGCCACCCCCCACAGCGCCTGCAAATCGTGCGAGGTGGAAAGCGAATCGGCCAGGATGTGCGTGGCCCGGTTCACTGACCAGGGAACCACTCNATTCAGGTAGGCAACCAGGTTAGGGGGGAACGTANCCGGGTAATGGATGAACGAGAGGTCATGGACGGTAACGAGCGTCGGGACGTGGCCGGCGACAGGTGGAAGAACGAAATCGGGGGAGTGAAACAGATCGATGCCCCCCATGAAGAGCTNNACCGGAACCGGCAGCCGGGCGCGATACCAAAGCCGGTAGAGCCAGTGCTCGTCGACCGGCGCGGGATGGTGGCTGACGTGGGCGGCGACGGGCAGCGAGTCGGGCACCGGTAGCGCCGCCGGCGGCCGGGCGGAGAAGAGTTTGTAGGCGAAGTGCGGCGCCTCCACGACCAGGGCGTGGACGAGCTCACGCGTGTAGCGGCCGATGCCACCACCCTGGGTGAGGGCGGCCGTCACGTCGAATCCAATGACCGACCCCTTGCGGCCGCTCATTACTCCACGTCGTTATAGGTCCAATGCCGATTGGCGAAGAAGTTCCAGAACAACACCACCAGCACAGCGACGGCCAACGACAGATTATCAGCCAGGCGGGTCGTGTAGGCAGCCAACGCGCCAATGCTGCCGACAAGCGAGCGGAAGATCGGCGTCATGAAGAAAACGATGGGGATACGAATNAGGACGCCGACCACGCTTACGAGGAAGAACATCGTGAATTGGCGGCGGCGAGAACGCGAGCGAGAGTCTGGATAAGTCCAGTATCGGTTCCAGAGAAAGTTACTGACCACGGCGGCCACGAACGATATCGCCGAGGCAATGGTCGGCCCCAGGTGGGTGATGAAATATTCACTAAAGCCAAATTGCGCTAACAGGTTATAGAACCACGTGCCGGGCATCACCAGGGCGTTGACCGGGTTGAGCAACAAGTTGAAGATCCCGAAGTCAACAATAAAGCCAATCCCGCCAACGACGAGAAATTTCATGAAACGCTCGGCTTCTTTGGGATTGACGCCAAACCGGCTGGAGACGCCGGCAAAATATGTGATCATCCTAGACATTCCTCATCAATCGCCAGGCACAACGGGCTTACCATATCGGCCGCGATGAAGCTCCACCCAAAAGCCGGGCCAAGCGAACAATTGTAGCAGGCCAATCATGACGCCCAAGTGAACATAGATATTATTCACGTAAAGTTTATCCACCAGATGGTGCACTGCCAATGCCGTCCAGGCTGCCAAAAGACCGACGATAATCCCACGCTCCGGCCACGCCGCGCGTTGGGCCAGCCAGATCGACTGCCCCACCAGCACCAGCCAGAACAGCGCGTAAGCAATTAATCCCGGAACGCCAACCTCCGCCAGTAGGTTGAGATAATAGTTATGGGCGTGGCCCAGCGCGTCCGGAAAGTTGATCAGATCGTAATCGCTGTAGGCCGCGCCGTAATTCCCAAAGCCAACGCCCGTCCACAAGTCATCGCGAGCCATACCGGTCGCGGCCTGCCAATGGGCCAGCCGCTCAATGACAGAGTAGTTGGCGTCATTGATATCGACGCCGCGCACATCGCCCAGCGCGAACTCCTCGCGGAATCCCCCCAGCCTATCGGTGATGGCCACCGCCGGGCCAAATCCCGCGGTCANGCCTACCATCAATNCACCCGCGGTCAGGGCCAGCGCGGCGGCCATCAGGAGCATTCCAATCGCGACCCGCCGCGTGCTGAACAGCGCCAGCACCGCCGCGCCCGCCAAAANACCAAGCCATGCACCTCGACTCCAGGAGAGGATGACCGCCAGCGAACCGGCCACGGAGACAAGTAGCGCCAGCAGAAGCCACACTTTACCCGGCCTCAGGGAATCGGATTGAGGCTGCCCGCGCCGCCCCAGCCACCACGCGACGAGCAAGCCCAGCAAAAGACCCAGCGCCGGGAAGGCGACAAGATTCATATAACCCCCGAACGGGTTGGGTTGCTCGAAGGTGCCATAGGCGCGATAAAAGTGGCCGAGCACGAGAAAATGTTCCGGCCCATCACCGCGCAAGCCGAATTGCCAGATGCCGATCGCCGCCTGCACCAGCCCGGCCAGCAGCAGCATCGCCAGCGTCAGCCGCATCACCGCCGCGTGGCCGCTCGGCCGGCGCTTTGGATCGCCAGCCATGTCCAGGATGAGCCAGATGATCAAACCTATCTCCAGCCACTTGAGAAGCTCAACCAGCCCCAGGGATACGGAATAGGCGTCGAGCAACGACAAGGTAGCCACCAGGATGAACAGGAGCCAGGGGACGTTGACGATCGTGCGCGGAATGCGCAGCCGGCGCCGGGCCAGACCCGTCCCAATCCAGGCGGCGAACGTGAGCATCAGCGCCAGCTGGCCGCTATCCAGCAAAGCCGGCCCAAAAACAATCGCTTCCAGTGCGCCGAATGGGCCAAGCAGAAGCGCGAGACCCAACCCAAACAACGGGTTGATGAGGGCGAGCACGATAACCGCGCTCACGCCAATGCTCCCCACCGCGACGGGGAGGGGCAAATACAGGATCAGTACGGCCGCTGCCACGGCCGCCAGATAGAATGATAGCTGCCCGGTTGCCGGCGCTGCGCTGAGGCGTGTCGAAAGGCGTTGGATCAAAGTCGTTGCCGGAAATACTCGATCGTCTGGGCCAATCCCTCTTCGACCGGAACCCGCGGCTCCCACCCGAGGATGGCCCGCGCTCGGGTGATATCCGGCCGGCGCACTTTGGGATCATCCACGATACGGTCGTCCGTCGGCTCAATGCAGATGATCTCCGACTTGCTGTTGGCCAGCCGCACGGTCATCTCGGCCAGTTCCATGACCGTCATTTCCATGTCCGGGTTGCCGATGTTAACGGGCATGGACTCATCGGACAGGAGCAGGCGGTAGATACCCTCGATGAGGTCACTGTAATATTGGTACGCTCGGGTCTGGGTGCCGCTGCCATAGACGGTGATGGGCTGGTTGGTCAGGGCCTGATAAATGAAGTTCGGCACGGCCCGACCGTCGTTCAATCGCATCCGTGGGCCNTACGTATTNAATATACGAACGATGCGCGTCTCAAGGCCGTGATAGCGATGGTAAGCCATGGTGATAGCTTCGGCNAATCGCTTGGCCTCGTCATAGACGCCGCGCGGGCCTATGGGGTTCACGTGACCCCAATAGCTCTCCGGCTGGGGATTGACCTGCGGATCGCCGTACACCTCGGAGGTGGAGGCCAGCAGGAAACGGGCGTTTTTTTGCTTGGCCAATCCCAACGTATTGTGCGTGCCCAAGGAGCCGACCTTGAGCGTCGGGATGGGATGCTCCAGGTAGTCATTGGGGCTGGCCGGAGACGCGAAATGCAAGACCGCGTCCAGCGGGCCGGGGACGTAGATATACTGACTGACGTTGTGTTTGATGAAGCTAAACCGTTCATGCCCGTAGAGATGGGCGATATTATCCATGTTGCCGGTAATAAGGTTATCCATGCCGACAACGGTATGTCCTTCGGCGATGAAGCGGTCGCAAAGGTGNGAGCCGAGAAAGCCGGCCGCGCCGGTGATTAATACACGCATGTGAACTCCAGTCCGTTAACGGGTCGCGCGGAATGTGGATTTCGACCGGGCGGAAACACGCGATCGCCGAGCGCCACCAGTACAATCTTCAATTTTACCGCCGGTGGAGTGTACGGTCGAATCGCCGTCCGTGCTATAATCCACCCCCATGGAAAACGGACTGACCCCGCACCTCGCCGCTGAGCAGAGTGCTGATAACCACGACCGGCGCAAAGCCGACCACATCCGCATCAATCTGGAAGAAGACGTCGCTTTCAAAAAGCTCACCAACGGCCTGGAGGCCTTTTTTTTCATGCACCAGGCCTTGCCCGAACTCGACCTGGCCGAGATCGACACGACCATAGAGGTGCTTGGCAAGAAGCTCAGGACGCCGCTGCTCATATCATCCATGACCGGCGGAACGGCCAAAGCGCGCGACATCAACCGCACATTGGCTGCCGGGGCACAGGCCGCCGGAATGGCCATGGGACTCGGCTCGATGCGCGCCGCGATTGAAGACCCGGCGCTGGAATCCACCTACCAGGTGCGCGACGTGGCCCCGGATATATTGCTCTTCGCCAACCTGGGCGCCGTGCAATTGAATTATGGCTATGGCCTGAGCCACTGCCAGCGGTCTGTGGACATGATCGAAGCAGACGCGCTCATTCTTCACTTTAACCCCCTCCAGGAAGCCGTGCAGCCTGAAGGCGACGGTAACTTTTCGGGGCTGTTGAAGAAGATCGAGGAGATTTGCCGGCGTCTGCCCGTGCCGGTGATCGCCAAAGAAGTGGGCTGGGGCTTCTCGCGCGAGGCTGCGCGGCAACTGGCGGATGTCGGNNTCGCCGCCATCGACGTGGCCGGCGCCGGGGGCACGTCCTGGAGCCAGGTCGAGATGTACCGCGCCCCCACGGCCCGCCACGCCCGTATCGCCGGCGCGTTCATTGACTGGGGGATTCCCACGGCTGATTCGATTCGCTATTGTCGCGAGGCTGCGCCCGATCTGCCGGTTTTCGCCAGCGGCGGCATTCGCGACGGCATCGAAGCCGCCAAGTGCATCGCTTTGGGGGCCTCACTGGTCGGGCTGGCCGGCGAGTTTCTGCGCGCCGCCGACCGGGATGGCGTGGACGGGGTCGTGGATTTGGCCGGGACCATCACCCAGGAGTTGCGCGTGGCGATGTTCTGCGCCGCCGCGGCCGACGTTTCCGCCCTGGCCCGCATACCCCTCCATACCTCTTTCTAGCGATACCATTTGCCCGTAAGGCAGACAATTATGACCAACGAACTGGAATCACTTTCGGCGGAATTTATCCCCGCCATCGAAGCTGAAATGCGGAGCGTGCTGGGCGCTGACGGCGACCACCGGGCGAACCCTTTCTATGGGATGATCCACTATCACATGGGCTGGGCCGATGAGGGCCTGAATCCGGCCCACGTCAACAGCGGCAAGCGAATCCGCCCGCTCCTGTGCCTGTTGGCCTGCGCCGCCGCCGGGGGTGATTGGCGGCAGGCAGTCCCCGCGTCCGCGGCGATTGAGATTNTGCATAACTTTTCGCTCGTCCACGATGATATTCAGGATGTCAGTCCCACCCGGCGCGGCCGTTCCACCCTCTGGACGCTCTGGGGCCAGCCGCTGGCGATCAACACNGGTGATGCCATGTTCGCCATGGCCCATCTGGCGATGAATCGTTTGGCCGAGCGCGGCGTGCCGGCGGAAATCGTCGTGCGTGCTTTGCGCCGGTTTGACGAAACGTGCGTCGCGCTCACCCAGGGGCAATATTCCGACATGAGCTTCGAGACTCGCGATGGTGTCGATGTGGATGAGTACATCGCCATGATTACCGGCAAAACCGCGGCCCTGATCGCTCTCAGCACTGAATTGGGCGCGCTGGTCGCCGGCGCNGATGATGACCGCGTGAGCGCGTTGGCCGATTTTGGCCTGAACCTCGGGCTGGCCTTCCAGGTACAGGATGATGTACTGGGCATTTGGGGCGACGAAGTGGTCACNGGTAAATCCACGGCCACTGACATTACAACGCGCAAGAAGACCCTGCCCGTCCTGTATGGGCTGCCACGTAGCCAGACGCTGCGCGCGCTCTACGACGGCGACGCGACTGACAGCGAGTTTGTGGGCCGGGTGGTGGCGCTCCTCGACGAGACCGGCGCGCGAGAGTATGCCGTTCGGGAAGCTGAGCGGTACACGGATCAAGCGNTGGCAAGCCTCGCCGCCGCCCAACCGGTCGGCCCGGCTTCGGCCGCGCTGGAAACGCTGACCGGGATCCTTTTACGCCGCGATTTTTAAATAAAAAAGACCGGATGGTTATCATGCCATCCGGTCTTAAACAAATTACGTCTTATCCCTATCGATAGAGGCTAGTTGTCGCCCTCGTCCCAGTCATCTTCCGCGGGGCCTTCAACTTCCATATCCTCGGCGTCTTCCTCTTCCCAGACGTCCTCGTCCTCNTCCCAGTTGCTTTCCTCGTCCTCTTCGACTTCGTAGTCGCTGACCACAGTGAGGCGCGAGGCGTCGGCCGCCGCCGCGGCGATGGCCGCCAGAATCTCGACGTCCGTATCATCATCGATCAGCGCCGAGCTGGTCAAGCGGGTGGNCCCGGCCATCTCCGGATCGAGGAAGAAGTCTTCAGGTAGTTCGATAGGCTCGTCTTCGCCGACGCGGAAGCCNGTGCCAGCCGGGATCAGCTTGCCGATGATGACATTTTCCTTCAGACCCACCAGACGGTCTTCCTTGCCGGCGATAGCCGCCCCAGCCAGAACCTTGATAGTATGCTGGAACGAGCTAGCGGACAGGAAGCTGTCCGTATTGAGCGACGCCTTGGTGATGCCCAACAACACCGGCTCGGCCTGAGCCGGCTNGCCGCCCTCGCTGACCACCTCGTCGTTCTTCTCCTGGAAGATCGGCGCATCGATCAGGTCGCCGGGCAGCATGTCGGTGTCGCCNGACTCCGTCACGACTACCTTGCTCAACATCTTGCGAATGATGACCTCGAAGTGCTTGTCATGAATGTTCTGGCCCTGGGGCCGGTACACTTGCTGCACCTCGCGCAAGAGGTATTGCGTCACCGCGTCGCGCCCCAGAATCTCCAGGATACGGTGCGGGTTACGCGAGCCCTCGGTCAACTGGTCGCCGGGCTGCACCTGCTGCCCATCGGAAATGAGCAGGCGGACGCCGGCGGAGATCTCGTAGTCGCGCTCTTCGCGGCTTTCCCAGGTCACGCGCAGTCCGTTTTCATCCAGCGTAACCCGACCGGGGTGCTTCGCATGGATAATCCCGTCGCCGCTCTCGGCCAGCGTTTCGCCGACAGGAACTTCCTGATTGTTCTCAACCAGGATTGTCCATCCTTCCGGCACTTCGTAGATATCATCAACCAGCTTGGTATCAGTCACNAACACATGGCGNACGCCGTCGATGACCCGCAGGTTGGCGATGCCGCCGATCTCGGTCATGACTGCCTCACCACGCGGCCGNTGGCGCGCTTCGAAAAGCTCCTCGACGCGGGGGAGACCCTGCGTGATGTCGCCGCCGGCCGACGCCGTACCACCGGTGTGGAAGGTACGCAACGTCAACTGCGTGCCCGGCTCGCCGATGGACTGCGCGGCGACGATACCAACGGCCACGCCCAGGTCCACGGGCTTGCCGCGGGCTAGGTCAGTGCCGTAGCACTTGCGGCAGATGCCCAGGCGCAACTCGCAGGTCATAGGCGAGTGGACGTAGACTTCAGCCACGTTGATCCCATCAACGGCATCCGCTGTCTCGGCCGTGAAGTAATCGCCCTTCTCTATCAGGATCTCGCCGGTTTCCGGGTCAACGACTGATTCCGCGGCCACGCGGCCGACCAGGCGCTCGGCCAGCGTCTGCTTGCCGAAGTTATCGACACGGCGGACGTAGATCCCCTTGTCCGTGCCGCAATCCTCTTCCATGATGATGATGTCCTGCGCCACGTCAACGAGACGGCGGGTCAGATAACCCGCGTCGGCCGTGCGCAGGGCAGTGTCGGCCAAACCCTTGCGGGCGCCGTGNGTGGAGATGAAGTACTCCAGCGCTTCCAGACCTTGCCGGAAGTTCGATTGGATCGGCACCGGGATGATGCGCCCTTGCGGGTCGGCCATCAAGCCGCGCATACCGGCCAACTGGGTGATGGGGCCAAAGCCGCCCTTACCCGCGCCGGACAGGGCCATGATTGCCAGNGGGCCGTGCGGGTCCATCGCATCCTTCACNGCGACGGCGACCTGATCCTTGGCGTCGTTCCACTGCTCGATCGTGCGCTGGTACTGCTCCTCTTCAGTGAGCAACCCGCGGCGGAACTGGCGGTCGATCTCGTCGACACGCTTGCGCGCGCTAGCGAGAATATCGGTGCGTTGTTCCGGGATCGTCAGGTCAGCCACAGCGACCGTGGTGCCCGAAACCGTGGCAAAGCGGAAGCCGATGTCCTTGATGGCGTCGACCATGCCGATGGTTTCTTCATCACCGATGATCTGGTGGACGCGATTGATCAGCGCATTGACGCCGCCCTTATCCAGGATGCGATTGACGAACCGGGCCTGCTCCGGCAGAGCCAGGTTGAACAAGACCCGGCCGGGCGAGGTTTCAATGATGCGCGTCCGCGGCTTGCCGTCAGCATAGCGCGAGTGATCATCCTTCCAATAGGTTTGGGTCAGCACCTTGATCTTGGCGTGGATGTCCACAACGCCCAACTCGTAGGCGGTCTCCACTTCCTCCAGGCTGCTGAACACACGGCCCTCGCCCTTGCGGCCATCGCGGATCATGGTGATGTAATAAACACCCAGCACCATATCCTTCGACGGGCCGACAATGGGCTGGCCGTCGGCGGGCTTCAACAAGTTTCGCGAGGCCATCATCAGAGACTTGGCCTCTTCGACAGCCTTGTCCGACAACGGCACGTGGACGGCCATCTGGTCGCCGTCAAAGTCAGCGTTGAACGCCGCGCACACCAGCGGGTGAAGCTGGATCGCCTTGCCCTCGACGAGCTTGGGCATGAACGCCTGAATACCAAGCCGGTGGAGCGTCGGGGCGCGATTCAACAGGATCGGACGACCCTGAATCACCTCTTCCAACACTTCCCANACCTCGGGTGGCTGGCGCTCCATGAAGCGCTTGGCGCCCTTCACGTTGCTNGCGTGGCCATATTGCACAAGCTTGCTGATGACAAACGGCCGGAAGAGCTCCAGCGCCATCGTCTTCGGCAGGCCGCACTCACCCATCTTCAGCTTCGGACCGACAACNATGACCGAACGNCCNGAGTAGTCAACACGCTTNCCGAGCAAGTTNCGGCGGAAACGCCCCTTCTTGCCCTTCAGCATGTCTGACAACGACTTTAGCTCGCGACGGCCGCGACGGCTCAGCGCCTTGCCGCGCTGGCTGTTGTCGATCAAGCTATCGACGGCTTCCTGCAACATGCGCTTCTCGTTGCGGACAATGACGTCCGGCGCGCCGAGTTCCAGTAGTCGTTTCAACCGATTGTTGCGGTTGATGACGCGACGATACAGGTCATTGAGGTCCGACGTGGCGAAGCGGCCGCCGTCCAACTGCACCATCGGGCGCAGATCGGGCGGGATCACCGGCAAGACGGTCAGAATCATCCACTCCGGCCGGTTGCCGCTGGAGCGCAGCGCCTCGACCACCTGTAGGCGCTTGGTGGCTCGCTTGGCCGCCTGCTTGGAACGGCTGGTGCGCACCTCGCGCCACAAATCGCGCGAAAGCTTGTCCAGGTCCATATTGCGCAAAATCTCATGGAACGCCTCTGCGCCCATGGCCGCGCGGAACACGTTGCCGAACTTGCTCTTGTACTCGCGATACTTGTTCTCATCCAGGAACGTCATNTGCGCCAGCTGCTCNAGCTGTTCGCGATTCGACTGGGCTTGCTGGCGAAGGCGAACCAGCTTCTGGTCCATGCGCTCGCGCAGGCCTTCGCCGGCATCGCCGATCTCACCGCGTAGTTCTTCGATCTCGCGGTTGAGTTCGTCCAGCTCTTGCTTCTGCTCGTCTTCCAGCGTCTTCTGGATGGTCTCCAGCCGCTCTTTGGTGATCTCTTGAACCTGGACGATGTGCTCGCGGCCGACCTTTTCGCCCTTCTGAACGATTAGCTCGCCGGACAGTATGACATCTTCGGAAGCGGCCGAGTTCTTCAGGTTTGTGAGGCGCTGCTCGATGACCTTCGCTTCCTGCACCAGTTCATCAGTGCGGGTGCTCATGCGATCATCAAAGGTGCTGATCAACTCGTCGCGGGCGGCTTCGAGTTCGCTCACGCGGGTGGACGCCTCGCCGGTCGATTCCTCAAGCTGCTCCATGAGCTTCGACTCGAGTTGGGCTTCGGCCTCTTGCAGCTCTTCGCCCAGACGCTTGAGAGCGCGTTGCCGGGCATCCTCGTCGACGTGGGTAATTACATATTGGGCAAAATACAGAACCCGGTCGAGGTTCCGGCGGGAAATNTTTAACAGCAGGCCCATGTAGCTGGGTACCCGACGGGTATACCAGACATGCGCCACAGGGGCGGCTAGTTCGATGTGGCCCAGACGCTCGCGACGGACGGAAGAGCGAGTGATCTCGACACCACACTTGTCGCAGACAATCCCCTTATAACGGACATTCTTATATTTACCGCAGTAGCACTGCCAATCCCTGGTGGGGCCAAAGATAGCCTCGCAGAACAGGCCGTCCTTCTCTGGCCGCAACCGGCGATAGTTGATCGTTTCAGGCTTGGTGACCTCACCATATGACCAGGAGCGAATTTGCTCCGGGGATGCCAGGCTGACGCGTAGCGAGCGGAAATCGGTTGTCTCCACTAATGACCTCCCAAAAAATCACTAAGGCTCTACCCTTCCGGAAAAAGCGCGATACAGACTATTTAAACAAATACCGCAAAATTACTCGGTGGTTAAACGCGCAAAAGAGCGACTGGGCAACAGTGCCAGCGCTCTTCGTCACGTTCTTGGCGAACAATTTATGGTTACAATTATATCGGCAAACGTCGATATGTCAAATTTTTCTCTCAGATTAACGTTAATCACGCGATCTACGATTATAACACGTTAATCTTCATTGGCAAGCCTTTTATGTCAATCTTCCGCGTTTGGCAAATTGGCCTTGCCCAATCAATCCTCGAGCTCAAGGCCGGCATCGACAGCCGCGGGTTGCCCTTCACCCACCTGGTGTCGCAAGTAGGCTTCCATAAAATCATCCAGTCGCCCGTCGAGGACGGCCTGCGTGTTGCCGACCTCGTGACCGGTACGGTGGTCCTTCACCATCTTGTAGGGTTGCAGGACGTACGAGCGAATCTGGCTGCCCCAGGCCGCATCGACATCCTCGCCCTTCAAGGCGGCGATCTCAGCGTTCTGGGTGCGGCTGGCCAGGTCGAACAACTGCGACTTCAGAATGTTCATCGCCACCTGCGTGTTCTGCGTGAGCGAGCGCTGGTTCTGGCAAGAGACGACCAACCCGGTCGGGATGTGGGTGATGCGCACGGCCGTCTCGTTCTTCTGCACATGCTGTCCGCCCGCGCCACTGGCCCGGAACCGATCGATTCGCAAATCCTTTTCATCGATCTCGATCTCGATCTCCTCCGCCACGTCGGGCCAGACCTCGACCTTGGCGAAGGACGTGTGGCGGCGGCTGGAACTGTCGTAGGGCGAAATGCGGACAAGGCGATGGACGCCGCGCTCCGACCTCAGCCAGCCATAGGCGTAATTGCCGCTGATCGACAGCATGCAGCTCTTGATGCCCGCCTCGTCGCCCGCGCTCTCGTCGAGCACCTCAACCTTCATCCGGTGCTGCTCGGCCCAGCGAATGAACATGCGTTGCAACATCTGGGCCCAATCTTGCGCCTCGGTTCCGCCGGCGCCGGCGTGGATGGCGAGGATGGCGTTCTCGTCATCATACTGGCCGGACATGAGGGTCTGGAATTCAAGCTGCGCCACCTCGGCCGCCAGCCGCTCCACCTCGGCCGCCAGTTCGTCGTAGAGCGCTTCGTCTCCCAGCTCGGCCAGTTCCAGCGTGTCGTTCAACGAGTGGCTGATCGACTGCCAGACGGCGACCTGCTCCCGCAACCGGGTCAGCTCGCGCATGACTCCCTGCCCTTCGGCCGGGTTATTCCAGAAGTCCGCGTCGGCGATTTTTTCTTCCAGTTCTGATATTCGGGTTTCTTTGACGGCTATGTCAAAGACGCCCCCGGAGCAAGTCGATGATGTTGGTCAGCTCAGTCAGTTGATTGATTAATTCTTCCATGACGTGTTTCTTTCTCCCGATCGGGTATGTGCTATTGCCGGCGATTAGGACGGCCATGAGAACCGTCGCAGATGGATTATTGGTCGAAAAGGCCCTGGATGAACTGGTCCGCGTCAAACGGGGCAAGGTCCTGAATGCGCTCGCCGGTACCGATGAACCGGACGGGCAGGCCTAACTCACGGTAGATGGCGAACACCATGCCGCCCTTGGCCGTGCTGTCCAGCTTGGTGAGAATCACGCCNCTGACGTTNACCGACTCTTTGAATTTTGCNGCCTGGGTCAGCGCGTTCTGCCCCGTGGGCGCGTCCAGCACCAGCAGCACGTCGTGCGGCGCGGCATGGACGCTCTTGCGGCAAACNCCGTAGACCTTCTCNAGCTCCTTCATCAAGTTGAACTTGGTGTGGAGGCGGCCGGCCGTGTCGATAAACAGCATGTTATAGCCCCGTGCCCGCGCGGCGCGAATGCCGTCGTAGGCCACGGCCGCCGGGTCTCCACCCGGTTGCCCGGCGATTACGGGCACATCGGCCCGCTCGCCCCAGATGGTCAACTGNTCTATGGCCGCGGCGCGGAAGGTGTCGCCCGCCGCCAGCATGACCTTGTATCCCTTCTCCTTATAGCGGTGGGCCAGCTTGCCAATCGTGGTCGTTTTACCGGAGCCATTNACNCCGACAATCATGACGACCGTCAGCAGGCGCTTCTCTTCCATNTCAAATNCTGGCGGATCNACCAGNATNGCGCGCAATTGGGCGCGCAAGGCGTTGACCAGCTGATCGGCGCGATAGAGTCCCTCGCGCCGCACTTGCTCGCGCAATGAATCGACCAGGTAGACCGTGGTGGGCACGCCGACGTCGGCCTGAATCAGCAAGGCCTCGAGATCTTCCCANGTCTCTTCNGTAATATCTCCNGCGCCCAGNACGCTGGCGATCTGGCCAAAGACCGATTGGCGGGTGCGGCTTAATGACTCGCGAATGCTCTTAAACAAAACAACCTCAATACGTGTAATTGTGGATTCGAGGAGAGGGCGGAGGGGTTCAACGTGGCGGGGTCAGGGTGATGATCTCGCCGTCTTCCGTCAATTGCTCGATCCGCAGTTGGGCCTTATCCAGTAGAGTCCCGCAGTGAGCCGCCAGACGTCGTCCGCGCTCGAACAGACCTAGAGAATCGTCCAACGTCAGATTNCCGGACTCCAACTGGGCCACGGTTTGCTCAAGTTCGAGCAATGCTTCTTCAAACGATAACGCTTCAATCTCTGCAAGCATNGNGCCGATTGTAGTCNAAATCGAGGCGATCTACCACCAGTTCACCATAAGNGCAAAGGGTGGAGGCCTCTTCTGGCCTCCACCCTTTAAGGAGATTACTAAGCTGCGACGCGTCTTCTACTGGTTCGACGCAGCCGGCAGNCCNAACGGTTGCGCCTCCTGCTTCGAGCGCCGAATCGCCCAGCCCAGAATAGCGACCAACACCAGGGATACGATNATGACGCCNATACCTCGGTCGCTATAGCGCACGACGATCGGCGCGATGATCAGACTGACGAGGTTGACGACCTTGATCATCGGGTTCAGGGCGGGGCCGGCCGTGTCCTTCAGCGGGTCGCCGACGGTATCGCCAACGACGGCCGCCTTGTGGCGCTCCGAGCCCTTGCCGGTGTTGGCCTCAATATTCCGCTCCTCATCCTCGATGAGCTTCTTGCCATTGTCCCAGGCGCCACCCGTGTTGGACATGAAGACAGCCAGCAGCATGCCCGATACGATGATACCCGCCTGGAAACCGCCCAGGGCTTCCACCTGCAGGAGCAGGCCAACGGCGATAGGCGTGACGACAGCCAGCACAGCCAGGTTGACGAGATCGCGTTGGGCCGCGACCGTTGAGATAGTCACCGCGCGAGCGTAGTCGGGCTTCTTTGTCCCCTCCAGGATACCCGGGATACGGAACTGGCGGCGGACCTCTTCGACCATCTGCCCGGCGGCGCGGCTGACGGCGCGAATGGCCAGCGACGAGAACATCCACGGCAGCGCGCCGCCCAGCAACATGCCGACGAAGACGATTGGCGAGGAGACNCGAATGCCGTTGGCCAGGGCCTCCGGATCGACCAGGGAGACGTCGGTGATGAAGGAGCCAAAGAGCGATACGGCGGCGATGACCGCTGAGCCGATGGCAATCCCCTTGGTGATGGCCTTGGTCGTGTTTCCGACGGCGTCCAGATCGGCCATGATGGTGCGGGCCTTCGGGCCGAGCCCGGCCATCTCGCCGATGCCGTTGGCATTGTCGGCGATGGGGCCAAATGAGTCCATGGCCACGTTGTTGCCGGTCAGGGTCAGCATGCCGATGCCGGTCATGGCAATACCGTAGAGGACAAACGTGAACTGGATGAATTCAGCCGAGAATCGGTCCGAAACGAACTGTTCGGCGGGGATACCAGTGTAAATGAGGATCGCGGCCACAATGGTGGCGGCAATGACGATGACCGACCACACGGCCGACTCATAACCCGAGGCTAAACCAGAGAGGATGGTCGTGGCCGGGCCGCCGGACGTGCTGTCGCGTATTTCTTTGACCGGCCGGTAGTGGGTGCCGGTGAAGTAGTCAGTCAGGCG
>JAACJX010000181.1 GCA_014237545.1 Ardenticatenia bacterium
CGCTGGTCGGGATGGAGCCCGGCGAATTATCTGTGATTGCCGGGGAGCCTGTTGACCTGACCCTCTATTGGCGCAAGCGTCATGTGTTGGGCGATGTCTACTCGATATTTGTTCACGCCGTTGATGAAGCGGGGAACATTGTGGCTCAATCGGATCACTGGCCGGGCGGATTGCCGACCAACATCCTGGATGAGGAACAAGTGATAATTGACCGGTTTGGCCTGGATATACCGGCTGGTACTGCCGCGGGCCAATACCAGATCCGCGTCGGGTTGTATTCAGCCGAGAGCGGCCGGCGCTTGCCGGTAATGGCCGGCGCGACGGACAGTCTGGGTGAATACGTGACCCTGCCCGTCGCGCTCGAAGTCCTCGCGCCTTAATCCGCGCTTCTCAACAAATAAACCTCATACGCAGGAAACTACTCCGCCTTGGGCGTATCCCGCTTGCGCGAGGCCAGCGCCAGGACGATACCCGCGGCGATGAGCCCCAGACCGGCCAGCGGGAGGATGAGGTTGGTCATGCTCGTCGGCGAGGCGGCCCGCGACGCGGTGGACCCGCGAGATGTCATGCCCGCTCCTTCCAGGTTCGCTCCCGGATCGTTAGCCGTCACGGCTGGTGATTGATCCGCTGAGAGGGGTGTGGCGATGATTTCAGCCGAGACCATATCCGACTCAGACCCGTTGGAGTCCGGCGCCGCCGCGTTTGCGTCACTCGTACTCGCATCTCCCTGATCGCCCCCGGCAGTGTTGGCTCCCGCTCCGGCGCCTGTTGTTGCCACCGTGGCCGTGGCGGTTGGCGTCGGGGTGGGGACGCATGTGAGAAGCGGCAGGGGCGTCGGGTTCCAGCGCGCGCCGGGCGTCGGCGTGGCGCCGTTGATGGCCGGCGGCGCGATAACGGGGACGAGGGCAGTGTTGCCGAATTCAGTCACATCCCGGTCCTGCACCCAACCGACCAGGTTGGGCTTCACCTGTATTTGCCACCATTCCGCGTAAGCCGCGCGGCCAGCGATCGGCCGCATCTCATCTGCTTCCAGGGTTGAAACAGGTCCGTAATCCATGCCTGGCCCGCCGTAAACAATCAATCTGTCGAGCGCTTGAATGTAGGGTGTGTCGCTACATTCACCTAGTCCGCCGGGATTGGCCCGAATTGTCCCACCAAGGATCGCCGCCGGCGTGGTCGTACCTGTCGCGCCACCGGGGATGGCCGTTGATGTTTGCGCCGGTTGTACGGTGCCCGAGCCGGGAACTGCGGGTGGCGTCTCGGTCGGCGGAGGGTTGCCTGGGCTTCCGGGGTCACCGGGATCAGTCGGCGGCGACGTGGGATTCTCGGGCGGCTGTTCGGGGCCGGGAGTCGGCGTGCGCGTGGGAAACGATGGATCGTAAGCCCGGATCGCTGCGGGGCGGACGGCTGCCAGGGCGGCCAGCAGCATGGCGATTAATGATAGGGTTACATGGACACGCTTTGACATTTCACAATCCTCCACACGAAACCGTCAGGCTGCATTTCAGCGATACCGAATAGCGACCAGTTGATTCGCGTTCAAATTTAACTCAAAACTGATCCGCGTTCCATCCACGGCCGACGGCGCGGGCGTCACCTCAAGAACTGAGGCGTTAGCAGGCAGGTTCACCGTGACCCGGAGCGCTTCATCTTTCATTCCCGGCTGTTTCCGAATGTCTAGTTGGTAACTCAAGTCACCCGACTCAAGCAGGGTGAGCACGCCGGCCGGCAATTGATACGCAAAGGTTGCCGTCACTTCTTCGTTTCGGGGTACCAGCAGGAAGTTGGCAAAGGTTGACAACCAGGGGAGGTCGTCCACCATCAGGCCGGGGCTGTCCCACGTGGTTTCGCTGTAGAGTGTATTGCCCGGAACCGTGTGCCGGCTGGCGTCCTGAAGCGTGCTGCCGGCCGGCGCGTAGACACGCACATAGTTCCAGTAGCACTGGTCAGCAATGGCCAGATACTCGGCCGCTTCTTCAAATTCCTCGTCAACCCCCTGATAACACGGCTCACCGGTTGCCGGTCCGGTGTGGCGATAGGTGACGGCTACCTCTGCCTGGGGCTGAGAACTCAACGTGACCGTGTAATCAATGGCGCGTTCGATAAATACGTTGGCCTTGTTGTAGCCCATGTTGGTGTCCACGACCATTAGGAAATCGCCGGGCGGAGCCTGGGGCAGGCTGCCGTCCCACCCATTGGCGGCTAGCGCCGCGCCAAGCGCCGGTTCGCGCATGTAAATGGAGAGGTGCCGCTCTTCGGCCGCGCCGGCCATATTGGCGACCAGCTTCATCGGATCGATAGACCCGAAATCCGTCTCGATTTTGGCCTGGATGGCGGCCGCGAATCCGCCCAGGAACGCTTTGCGGTCTCGCACCCACTCCTGGATCTCCTGCCCTTCCTGAATATCCCGCGCCTCGCGCAGGGTCTGTAAAACATTATTGGCATTGATTTGCTGATCTGTACCGGGAATGGGCACCGGCCCGGTTGAATCCACCAGCAGGCGCAGGAACTCCTGGTCGATGGCGATCACTCCATCAAAAGGCGGCGCGTCGAGGCCATATTCGTACAATTGCATGGCTTTTTGCGCCGAGACGGGGAATTCAGGCCAAAAGTTCGCGTCGCGGAAACCGAACAGCTCGAGACGCATGAAGTCGTAATAAGGTTGGGGCGGGAAGGCATAGGGCTTGGCGCGCCAGTTGTCCACGTTGTTGGCGTCGCGGAAGTCGAGATTGGTGATGCGCCCGTTTTCGACGGTGATGGCTCCCGCGCCGGTGATGAAGCCGCCCGTGGCGCGCATTTCGTCCTCGTTTTGAGCCAGAATCAGGTAGCGGCGCGGGCCATCTTGCCCCAATAGTTCTGGGAAATGGGGGAGGAGGCGCAACCCGTCCTGGCCGATGGGCAGCCATTGATCGGAGACTTCCAGCAATTGGCGCACGCGCCAGGGCAGGGTCTCAGTGGGTACGGCCTCCGCCAGGGCTTGCCGGCTGGCCGCGTAGCGCCCGACGGCTAGCCCTGCGCTCTCCAGTTCGGGCGCGGCGGCGGAAATAACCGGCAACAACTCGCCCAGGCTGGCCGCGCCGAAATCTTCCCGTTGATAGATCGCCAGAGCTGGCTTCAGGCTCGTGATGGCTAATGCGCCAGCTTCTGATCCGGCGTCGGCCATCTCGAGTAAGTGGGGTGAGGCCACAAGGGTCGGGCCTAGGCGAGGCACCCAACCCAGGTAGGGAGCAATTGGTCGCGTAAATGCCAATTCGTCGTAAATGACGGCGATATCTTCCCGCGCCCTGAGCACCAGAGCTTCGGCCGCGTCGGGATCGACCTGATTCATCCCCCCGGCCATGAGCGCCCGTGCTTCGGGTTCAATGGCCAGGAGCGACTGCGCCGACTGATAGACGCGCCACGCCTTTAGTCCCAGCCAGAGAAGCAATATAAGCAAGCCGGCCAGAACGAGAAGCCGCGCAATTCGGCCCGTGGAGCCGCGCGACGGGGTTTGAACCGGCGCGGGGACATCAGGCGTATCCATCGGAGGAGGAGGTGTCGATGAAGAGCGATTGTATGAAGTCATATTAGCGATTAATACATTCAAGTTGAGGGGAAACCACTGACCCCAGCCGGGTTGTTCGGCGATCATCAGCCGATACTCCCGGCGAAGGCACCAAATCGGCCAGGCAAAACGGCCGCGACTCCGAATTGACCCGTTGGAGTGCTGCCAGATCGTCCCCCTCAGGTACGTACAATTCAGGATGTTGCTCCCTCAGCCGGTCCCTGTACCAGTCGAAGGCAAACAGGTTAGCATCGGCAATCCTGATATCCGAGCGAACATTTTCGATGTGCTGAAAATAAAAGATGGTAAAGATAGTGCGATTGCCGGGAGTGAGCAAGAGAGCGTCTTCTGGAGCCTCGTTGAGCAGGCGCAGGGCATTGGGCCTGACTTCACGATCCCCGCTCAAATCCCGAGCCGAAAATGTCAGCGTGACGAGGACAAGAGGCAGCAGCAGGGCAGCCTTCCCGAGGCGATCAAGCACCGGTGCGATCAACAAGCTCAGGATCATGAGCGCCGGAAGTAGGTTAACGGCCGCGTCAGGCGTATGGTAAAGCAGGGCAAATGCGACGTAGATACAGGCCGTTAACACCAATAGCCGTCGCGCCCGCTGCTCTCCGGGCCGGACGAACGCCTCAAGCCGTGAAGGTTCCGCCGTCCCATGACTGGCGCCCGCGATGGCCGCCGGACCCAGCGCCAACGCGCGGAAGATTCCTGCCAGATGGTCAAAATCGAGCGCCGGGCGGAGGTTGGCAGCGTAGAGCCGCCCGCTGACCAGCCACCACCAGGCATGAAGGCTTGTCGGCTCTCCCCACATGATGGGGCTGTTCCCTGCGGCAAGCAGAGGCAGCAGCAACAAGGGGAACAGGCCGGCGATCATCCCGGCGATGGGCCGGAGGAGGTTGCGGCCGCCGGCAAACAGCAACGCCGGCAGGAAGAAAATCGACGTCAGATGGGTGGTCACCGCCAAACCGAGCCAGAATCCGCTCCAGAACGTTGCGCCGCGCCTGAGCCAAATGAGTAGAAAGACGGTGAGGACCAGCAGGTTAAGGCCGTAAATCTCGGCGACAACAGCCTGGCTCCACACCAGTGGCGCGAAAGCAAACAGGAGTGACGCGGCCATAGCGGCCGCCGGACGGATGCGCGAATGGTGTGCCCGAATTGCGAGGACGAGTATGCCGGCCGCGCCGGCCGTGGCCACCGCGGAAAAGAGATTGTAGCGGAAGGCTACTGTTCCCAGCGGAAGCCAGCTAAATATCTTGCCCAAAATGACGTAGGTCGGGTATCCCGGCGGGTGGGGGATGCCCAGCGTAGCCGAGGCGGTGACCAGTTCGACTCCGTCAGGTGCGGCGTTGGCCCAGGTCAAGTCGGGAGCAATGCTGAACAAATAGACGCCCAGGACGATAAAACCCGTGGCGAGCGCCAGTAGAAGCTCTGAATTTCCCCATCTGGTTTCGGTTGGCCTGGAACGGAATGTGGCGCTCATGCGGCTAATACGCTCCCTTGCCGCGGATGACGACGGGGATTGTTCGCAGAAGGATAGCGAAGTAGCGCCGCAACGAGCCATTCTCCACGTACTCGAGATCCAAAGCCGCGCGCTCATCCAGGCTTAGATCAGCCCGCGCGTCGATTTGCATCGGGCCGGTCAGGCCTGGCTTGGCCGCCAGGCGTCGCCGGTGATACGCGTCGTAAAAGGCAACGATGCGCGGTTCTTCCGGTCGCGGACCGACCAGACTCATCTCACCTTTCAGAACGTTCCAGAATTGGGGCAGTTCGTCCAGGCTCCAGCGCCGGAGAACGCGACCGGCGCGAGTCAGTCGCGGGTCGTCGGCCAGCTTGAGCACGGGCTCGCTCAGCCCGCGCGAGGCAATTAGCTGGGGCCACTCGGCGGCGGCGTTCTGGCGCATGGTCCGAAACTTGAGCATAGTGAAGGGCCGCCCGTGTTGTCCGATTCGCACCTGGCGAAACAATACCGGGCCTTCCGAATCCAGTTTAATGGCCAGGGCGATTAGCGGCCATACAATGATAGTGAATACTAAGCCGACGAGAGCCCCCAAAACGTCGAGAAGTCGCATGTTCATGCCGGTCAATAGCGTTAGCCGCCCTTTCGTTGTAGCCGTAGCGCGCCCTGGATGTAGCCCGCGCTGAGGGCCAGCGCCCGGGCCAACAGCAGCGCCGGGGAAACGAGCGCCACTGCCCGATCTTTCGACCACGCCTTACGCGCGAAGGGCAGCGTGGTCGCCAGGAAAACGACCGCCGCAACTCCCGCCGGCAGCAAGAACACCCATCCACTAATGCCCCCGGCCCGCGGAGCAAGGAGCGCACCGGCCAGGCCAAGCAATGCCAGGCCAATGAGCAAGATCGACAGGAGCATCTGCACTTTCATCACCTGGGGCGTGTGCGAATCCTTCACCGCCCGCTCTGGGAATCGCCGGATCACCTGAGCCTTCCAATAGCCGATAATCCGCTTCTTGCGCATGTAGGCGGAGAGTGTGGCGCTGTGTAGGTGATCGACGACGGCTCCGGGTTGAAAGACCATCTTGTAGCCCTGAGCGGCCAGCCGGAAGGATAGCTCCTGATCTTCGAGATAATCAAACCGCTCATTGAACCCCCCGCAGGACAAGAGCACATCGCGGCGATAGGCGGCCGAATAGGTATCGATGAAGTCGATATAGGGCGTGGTTCGCAGCAGGTCGTACTTGTCTTCGTACTCCAGTTGGACGAAGCGAGCGACGATTTCTTTTTGTTGGGTGGCATAGGCGCCTTTACAGGCGACGATCTCATCCTCGGCCAGCGGGGCGGTGATGTGGCGTAGCCAATCCGGGTGGGGCGCGCAATCAGCGTCGGTGCAGCAAATAAACTCGCCACGCGCGGCGCGAATGCCGGCGTTCCGCGCCGCCGCCGGGCGGCCGTTGGGCGTGGTGATGACGACGTGCGCCCCAGCCACCCGGGCCACGTCGGCCGTATTGTCGGTGGAGCCGTCATCCACCACGATGATCTCGTAGGGCACGTCGAATTCTTGCCCGCGCAAGGCGATCACGCACGCGCCAATCGTGGGGGCGGCATTATACGCGGGAACGATGACAGAGATAAACGGCCCACTCATGGCAGGTTGGCATTCGCGCCGGGGGGCGCGGCGGGNGCCCGGCATCGCCGTTTGCCACCGCCACTTTGTCCGCGACGCGGCGATCAGCCCGAGGATGATTTGGGGCACGACGACGACCAGGTAGAGGAGGATGGTATACGTGGCGATCGCGGTTTCGTCCGAGATACCCAATTGCCACAGCGTCAGAGCGGCCGCGCCGTTCAGCACGCCGATTTTGGCCGGAGTGCTCGGCGGGACGATGGCAATGGTGACCACGATATGTACCAGGGCCGCGTCCAGGACGTCGAGCGGTAGAGACAGGGCTGGAAACAGTACGTAAGGCAGAGCGACGGACAGCAATGCGATCGCCAGGGTCAATACCAGCATGAAAACGGTCAAGCGCCGGTTTCGCAATGACTCCAGCCCTTCCAGGCCGCTAACAGCCAGCCGCAAAAGCAGATTGCGCAATCGCTCCGGCAGCGGCTGGACGACGCGCTGCCAGAGGCGAATGACGAGATGAGTCTGGTAAGCCAGCAAGTACAGGATGAGAAGAAGGGCGATGGGCAACAGCCACAGGACCACGTTTGGATCGCCGACAAATTCGGGCAGGATGACGAACGGCAAGACGAATAGAATCGTCAGGCCGAAGAAAATCAGGTCCAATGTTTT
>JAACJX010000287.1 GCA_014237545.1 Ardenticatenia bacterium
ACGACCGCGCCGACCCAGGCCGCGCCGACGTGGAAGTAGAACAGGCGCTGGACGTTGCCCATCGTCACCTCGATTGGCGCGTAGAAGAACGTCGCGCCGATGGCGATGACCATGCCGACCACGGCAGCGATGTTGAAGATGCGGATCCAGCGGTCAAGCCGGGGATTAACGAGCGTTGCGGGAGGCATATGAATTACTCCATGATAAAGATGAATTGGTTGCGAGTGGCAGGTAGCAAGTGGCAAGAGGCGGGTAAGCCGCAGCACCTGAGCTATCCATTGTCGAACTCGTTTCTTGCCCCGCGCAACTCATTAATGGTCAGGACTCTACCACAAAATGATAGGTTAGAAAACCAACGCCAAGCATCAGCAAGTCATAGGCGATGACCAGCAGCACCGGCGACTGGATCAGATCCCACGACGCCTCGCCGCGCATGGCCGAAGCGATGTAGGTCGTCGTCGCCATGGCCGCGGGCAGCACCAGCGGCAGCGAAACCGGCAACAGTAGCACCGGCAGCAACACCTCGCGGGTGCGACTCTGGATGGTCATCGAGGTGATGAGCACGCCGGCGGCGACGTAGCCGATTGTCCCCAGGGCCAGCACCAGCATGATCATCGGTAGGTAGTAGGGCTGGTTGAAGAAGACGGTGAACAACAAGATGAGGATGGCGTCGAGCATCAGCGTGAACAGGGTGATGCTGATCACCTTGCCGGCGTAGAGGGCGGTGCGGGGGATGGGGGCGATGAGCATGGCGTCGAAGACCTGATTCTCGCGGTCGAGGGCCAGCGAGCGGTTGAGGCCGAGGATGGCGGCCAGCAGCACGACGGCCCACAGCAGCGCCGGCGCGACGTCGCGCCCCGCGCTCAGGTTGACGTTGACGGCCATGCCCAACGCGAAGTTGAACATGATGATCGTCGCCAAGGAGAACATCACCATAACGCTGACCGTCTGGCGCGTTCGCCCCTCGATGCGCAGGTCTTTCCACACCACGGCCCACACGGCCGTCCAAAATTCTTTCATGCCGGTTACGAGTAAAGAGAATCCACAGATTTCACAGATTGCACAGATAGTTAACGCTGTGGGACAAGACGCGAGGATGCACTTTTTTATCTTTGCGTCTTGCCGTCCTTGCGATAAATCTTTTATCTAGCCCGCTCATCAATTCATCGTCACTTCCGCGTACAGGTCGTAGACGGCCGACGGGCTAATCTCAGCGCGGCTGACTTCGCGGGCGATTTGGCCGCCATAGAGAATCGCCAGCCGGTCGGCCAGCCCCAGCCCGTGGCCCAGGTCGTGGGTGATCATCAGGATGGTGCGGCCGCGGGCCGTCTCGCCGCGCAATAGCTCGTCCAGCAAGTAGGTGGCTTCCTGGTCCAGACCGGTATACGGCTCATCGAGCAGCAGCACGTCCGGCTCGTGGAGCGTGGCGCGGGCGATGGTCAGCCGTTGCACCATGCCGCGCGAGAACGTACCCACCGGGTCGCGCTGTCGCGCAAAGAGGCCTACTCGGCGCAGCGCCTCGGCGATGCGATCCTCGGCGTCTGCCATCCGGTAGAGCTTGGCGAAGAAAGCCAGGTTCTCGGCGGCGGTCATGTCGCGATAGAGCAGCGAGTGGTGGGAGACCAGCCCGATGTGGCGGCGGACGCGGTCGGCTTGCTCCGGCAGCCGCCAGCCGCCGACGAACACATCACCGGATGTCGGCCGCAGCAGCGTGGCGATGATGCCCATCAGCGTGCTCTTGCCCGCCCCGTTCGGCCCCACCAGGGTGACGAACTCCCCCTGCTCGACGTTGAGATCGACGCCGCGCAGCACCGGGTTGAGACCATATTGTTTGATGACGCCTTCGAGACGGATCATGGGAGTGATTGTAGGATATTGCCATGATGTGACAACTCTCTCCGCGGCAATCGATTTCCTGTTATAATGAAAGTGATGTCTCACACTGTTTGGACCGTAGAAGAACTCGCTGTTTACCGCGCCAATGCTGCCCGGCTGCGCGATCAGGATCTAGAGATGGAGAAGGCCCGTCGCGAGAAGGCGTGGGCGGCCGCTCGTGCAGCGGCTGAGCTTTTGCGGCAAGAGTTTCATGCCTCACGCGTGGTCGTCTTTGGATCATTATCCAGGGACGGCAGTTTTACCAAGTGGTCAGATGTGGATATTGCTGCCTGGGGGATCGATCCCAAGGATACCTTGCGTGCGATTGGCGCGGTGATGGATATGAATGCCGGCGTGGAATTGAATCTTGTCGATGTGAATACAGCCACGCCCGCACTTCTGGAGGCCATCACGCGAGATGGAGTTGACCTGTGAATGTCGATTATCTGGTGCTGGCCGCCCGAATTCCACAAGACTTGTCCGAACTGAAGGAAACTATCTCTCGCGCCGAGAGGGCCAGCCGAGCCGCCAAACAGCAAGCCAGCGACTCAGACCTTTATATCGATGCGGTCGCTTTGAATCTCCACGATTTCTATACCGGTTTGGAACGGATTTTTCGCCAAATAGTGACGACCGTAGACAAGAGTATGCCTACCAACGAAGGTTGGCACCGCGATCTGTTAAGGCAAATGTGCATCGAGTTGCCCGGCATCCGACCGCGAGTGCTGAGCGAGACTACCTGCGCAGCTCTCGATGAATTTTTGCGATTCCGTCACGTGGTTCGCAACGTCTATGCATTTCAGTTGGATGGTGACCGTGTGAGCCGGCTCACAGGTGAAGCCAAAGCATTGCTCAAGCAAATTTATGTCGAACTTATGAAGTTTGTCGTATTTCTTGAGCAAGCCGGGCAAGATACGACAACCTGACCTATCGTTGCGCTATATAGACGATCCACTCCGCCGCGTCATATAGCGGCAGTCCCGCCCACGCCGTGAAGCTCTCAACCTCACGGAAGCCGGCGGCGCGCATCATCCCCGTCATCTCTTCGGCCTCGTAGGTCTGGTCGCACAGCACGATCTCGTCCATCGCCCCAGTCTCCAGGTGCAGGATGTAGAAGCGCTCGACCGAGGTTTGCTCGGCCGCGTTCCAGCGTCGCTCGCCCAGATGTAGAAATGGGCGGTCGC
Source organism: Ardenticatenia bacterium (assembly GCA_014237545.1). Classification (GTDB taxonomy): domain Bacteria; phylum Chloroflexota; class Anaerolineae; order Promineifilales; family Promineifilaceae; genus Promineifilum. The sequence continues at coordinate 3,060 of JAACJX010000287.1, forward strand.
CCCACAGGCCGCTGTCGTCGGTGTACCACCACGAACTGTCTTTCTTGTCCACCCGCGCCGGATCCAGCAGTTCGACGACCAGGCGCCCGCCGAGTTGCAGCGCGCCGGCCGCCTTGGCCAGCAGCGCCGCCGCTTCATGGCGCGGAAAGACGGCCAGCTGGCCATAGAGGAAGATCGCGGCGTCGTAGGCTTCCGGCTCCGGCTCGTAGTCGCGCACGTCGGCTTCGACAAACCGGCAGCGGTCGCCGACGCCCTTCCGTTCGGCCAGTTGCCGGGCGTGGCCGATGGACGCCGGCCCGAAATCGACGCCGGTGACGTCCGCGCCGCGCCCGGCCAGCGGCACGGCGTAGAGGCCGGGGCCGCAGGTCAGGTCGAGGACGCGGCTGCCCGGGCGCAAGTCAAGCCGTTCCCAGAGCCAGTCCAGCTGCGCGGCGCGTTCGGCCGATTGTCGCGAGGCCGCGCCATGGGACTCGTCCAGGTGCTCGCGCAGCATCCGCGCCGAGAAGTCAGGGTCGTTCCAGGGCAGGTTGCCGCCACCTTGCCACAGTGGCGGCGGGTCGGGCCGGTTATAGATTCGCCAGAGGGCATCGGTCAGGTTCTTAGGCTCGTGATTCATAGGTGAATTTCACGTTCTCTCCGCCGAAATTTTCGTCAAATTCATTATACCCCACAGAGAGTGCGGGTATAATGACACTGTTCCGTCGCCTCTACGGACACCCGGATCTATTTCATACACGCGGTCAGGTGGAATGAACGAGCAGGAGCGTCACAATCGAGCGGTCATGTTGCGCCGGGTGAAATCGGTGTGGCTCGACGGTGTCCTCGAGGAGTCGCTGCACGGCGGCGAGATCATTGACCTGGGATTCGCCTATCGCCCGGCGGCGTTGGGCAACAGCGGCGTGCCGAGCTGGCAACAAGCGCCGGAATATGACTACCTGCTGCCCGTGGGCACGAATATCGAGGATGTCTTCGCCGCGGCCGAGCGGGTGCTGCTGGTACTGGGCGAGCCGGGCGCGGGCAAGACTACCATGCTGCTGCAACTGGTCAGCCACTTGATGGCCCAGGCCGAGGCCGACGAGACCTGCCCCATGCCGGCGGTCTTCAGTCTGGCCACGTACACCAACGGCCGCTCGCTGGCCCAATGGCTGACGGAGCAGCTGGCCGGCAATTACGAAGTGCCGCGCAAGCTGGGCGAGCAGTGGATCGACAGCGGCCAGTTCATCCCCCTGCTCGACGGCCTCGATGAGGTGGACCCGGCCCACCGCCCGGCCTGCGCCGAGGCCATCAACGAGTTCCGCGCGCGCCACCCCGGCGTGTCGCTGCTGGTCACGGCCCGCAACCGCGACTACCAGGCCCTGGCCACCCGCCTGCACATGGACAAGGCGATCATTCTCCAGCCGCTGACGCCGGAGCAGATCGACACCTATCTGCAGCGACGGGGCAAGAAGCTGGACGGGCTGCGCGCCTCACTGGCCGCCGACCGCACGCTGCAAGAGCTGGCCCAGACGCCGCTGATGCTGTCGATCATGACTCTGGCCGCCAACCGGCCGCCGGAGAGCGGCTCGGCCGAGTTGGGCGACGGTTTGCTGAGTCGCCAGCACCTCTTCGACGTGTACGTGGAGCGCATGGCCCGCTATCGCAGCAAGAACATGAGCTACTCGCCCAGCGATACCATCAGCTGGCTGACGTGGCTGGCCAAACAACTGGCGCGGGCCATGAAACCCACCTTCTTTCTGGAGGACATGCAGCCGTCATGGCTGCCGGACGACGAACGCCGCGGCTTCGCCAGCCAATCGCGCCTGCTGGTATTTGGCCTGCTGGCTGCCACGGCGCTGCCGGGGGCGCTGGCGCTGCTCTTCTTCAATCGCTGGGGCGCAGCGGGTGCGATGCTGCTAATAGGCCTGTTGGCCGCGGCCGTACCGGCCATCACCGGCCGCTTCCTGGTGCGCGGGCGGCTGCCCTTCACTCGCATCGAGACCGTGGAATCGCTGGGCTGGTCGTGGCCCTGGGCGGCGCTGGGGTTTGCCGTCGGCGCGGTGGTGGGGCTGGGGGTGGGGGCGCTGGCCGCCTGGCTCGATCGCTGGACGAACACGCCGTGGCTGGCGCTGCTGCCTGTGGCCGGCGGGGTGCTGACGATGATCGAGAACGCCCTGTTGCGCAGCGATTTGCGGCTGCGGACGACACCCGGCCAGGGGGTGGAGCAGTCGCGGCGCAATGGGCTCATGGTCGCCGGCGTGGTCGTCGCCGCGACGCTCGCGCTGGGCGCGCTGGCCGTCGCCATCGCCGCGGCCGTC
>JAACJX010000420.1 GCA_014237545.1 Ardenticatenia bacterium
GCTGGGCGCGTCCATGTTGCGCCGCCACCTGGAAGACATCCTCGCCGGCCGTCTGACGCCGGTTCCCCAGGACGACGCCGCGTCGACTTACGCCCCGATGATTCGCAAAGAGGCCGGCCAGATCGACTGGCGAGGCGACGCCGAGTCGGTCGACCGACACATTCGGGCCATGACCCCCTGGCCGGGCGCGTACACCTCATGGGAGGACCAGCCGCTCAAGATCCTGACAGCCCGGCCGCTGGACTCATCCATTACGGCAGATATGCCCGGCCGCGTGGTGAGGATTGACGAGGGCGTGGCTGTGGCTGCCGGGGTGGGCGCCTTGTTGCTGGGTACGATTCAGGCGCCGGGCAAACGCGCAACGGCGGCCGAGGATTTCGTCCGCGGCTATCCGGACCTGATCGGCGCCGCACTCGGCTGGGAAACAGCGACCAGTTAAACGAGAAGCCACGGTATGAACATCCTGATTTATGGGGCAGGGGCCGTTGGCGGCTATCTGGGCGGCAAGCTGGCGCTGGCTGGCCGGTTGGTCACGTTTGTAGCCCGGCCAGACACCACCGCGGCCATCAATCGCGACGGATTGCATCTGACCGAGAACGGTGACACCCGTCGCGCGCTGGTGCGCGCCGTCAACTCGCTGGCCGAAGCGCTGACCGGCCCCCCTTATGACCTGATCATAATGGGCATGAAGGGCTACGATCTGGCCGAATCAGTCGACCGGNTGGCCGCGGAATGCCCCCAGCCGGCGCTCGTGATGAGCACGCAAAACGGAATCGGGCTGGAAGAGATCATCGCCGGCCGGTTCGGCGCGGCGCGCACCCTGGCAGGCAGCGTCACCATTCCCATCAGCCGCAGCGCCGTCAACCACCTGGTTGTCGAACGTGCCGGGCGCGGATTGGGCCTTGCGCCGGTCGGGCCCGACCGTTNGGTGGCCGAATGGGTGGCGCTTTTCCGCGAGGCGGGCATCAACNCCGGGGCGCGCGATGATTACCGAGCAATGAAGTGGTCGAAGGCATTTCTCAACATCATGGGCAACGCCACTTCGGCCATNCTCAACCGGCCGCCGGCCGAGTTGTACCGCCTGCAAGCTATATTCGACATGGAGATGCGCATGTTGCGGGAGACGCTGGCGGTAATGAAGCGATTGGGCATTGAGGTGATCAACTTGCCCGGCGCGACGGCCCGGCCGCTGGCGCGATCGCTGGCTTACGCGCCGTCATTTTTGCTGCGGCAGGTCTTTTTACAGGTCATCGTCCACGGCCGTGGCGACAAGATGCCGTCTTTCCACATCGATTTAAGCAGCGGCAAGGGTCACAGCGAGGTCACCTTTCACAATGGCGCGATCGCCGCGGCGGGGCGGAACGCCTTTGTGCCGGTCCTGGTCAACGCCGCCCTGAACGACACGCTTCAGACGTTGTGCCACGACCGCGCGCGGCGGGCCTGGTTCGATGGCCGTCCCGACCGGCTGCTGGCCGTTGTCCGCGAATACGAGCAAGGCAAGGTGAGTCTATGAGCGCAGCCTATGCGCGGAATCCCCACGAGGGAGCGCTGCGGCACGAAATGGTCCGCATCGGGCAGATGATGTATGAGGCTGGGTTACTGTGCGGCTTCGAGGGCAACCTGTCTGTCCGTCTCGATGACAATCGCATCCTCATTACCCCTTCTGGCCTGCATAAGGGATTGTTGCGGCCGGAGCAACTGCTCGTTGTCGACAATGACGGCCGGGTGGTCGGTTACCCCACCGAGGCGCGGCGCGGTCTGCGCCCGACGAGCGAATTACCGATGCACCTGGAGGCCTATCGACAACGGCCGGATATCGCCGCCGTCGTTCACGCCCACCCGCCAATCACCGTGACGCTGTCTATCGCCGGCGTGCCCATGGACACGCCCCTGTTGCCGGAAGTGATCGTGCTGTTGGGCAAGATCCCCATGGCTCCCTACTCCATGTCCTCCAGTCCGGAAGGCGCGGATGCCATACGCGAACTCATTCGCCGCCACGACGCCGTCATTTTACAGCGGCATGGTACGCTGACCGTGGGCAACTCGCTGACCCAGGCGTTCATGCGCCTGGAGACTGTGGAGCAAAACGCGCGGATCAACTTCATGCTGGCCCAATTGGGCGCGGGCGGGCCGATGGAGGGGCGCGAGTTGGTAAAATTACTGAAGATGCGNCGGGGGATGGGGCTGGAGCGCGAGGGTGANGCGGCCGACTTTCGACGGTTGTGGGGCGTCAGCCCCGACGATCCGGCTTAATTCTGGCGCGGCGGCGCGTCCTCAGCAGGAAGCGGAGTCGCTCGCCGAATNGCCGCCAGCAAACCNAACAACAGCCAGAAAACCAATCCGGGCTTGGAGCCGANAGCCAGAGCGTCGGCCAGCCCATAAACGTGATGGGCGGCCAGCCCCGCCAGAATACCCAGGCTGATAGCGCGATAAGCCGGGCCGGCCCGCGCCACCTGCCAGGCGACGGCCGCGGCCACCAAGATCATCGCCCCATAGATGGCCAATCCCGGCAGGCCCACGTCGAGTGCCGTCTGCAGGAATAAGTTGTGAGCATGGGCGATGTCAAAACTAACCGGTATTGTCAGCGGGTAGAGTCGGAAAGCCACTTGCCGAAATGCTCCGAGTCCCACTCCGGTGAACGGAAAGTCGGAGATAGCAGTTACAGCCCAGGGCCACAACTCTTTGCGAAAATTAAGCGTCGTCAGCGTACCGACGAGGGTCTCTTGCGGCGGATCGGCCCAAAGTTGCCATATCTTGTCCGGCCCGATCCAGATGACGATCAGAGCCGCGACGATAATCAGTCCTCCCATTGTAAGGCGCAGGACGCCTCGCACTGGCGTTTTCGGCAGCGCCCAAGCCCACAACCCCAGCAGAACAAATAACCCGGCGGCGGCCCCGATCCAGCCGCCTCGAGATTGGGTCAGCAACAAGATCCACCCTGTNCAGGCCGTCGCCAGAAGAAAAACCAGCCGCCATCGACCAGAGGCCAGACCCTCCGGCGGGGCGAAGAGCAAGGAAACCAACAGTGGCAGAAAAAGGGTGATAAGTCCTGCCAGTTGGTTTGGATGGACAACCAATCCTTCCAGGCCCGGTAACGATCCCGGCCGGAATGGGTTGATTTGCGCGAGCACAGGAACTNTGGGAAATTCTTGCAACCCGAAGACNCCGATGAAACTAAACCCCAGACCGATAACAATGGTTAGCCCCATGACCCAGTGAATGAGCTTCCGAGATATGGCCGTCATGACGACCAGACGCCAGGCCCCCAATCCCAGGATCAGCCCCGTGGCCTTCGGTAGCGTTTCCGCCGGGTCGGCCGAGACGAGAATCCCCACCAAGATCGCTACTCCCCACAGCAGCAGTACGAGATTGAACGGCGTCGGCGGCGGCGGCAGAATATAGAGGGAGAGGAGCCAAACGATCCCGAGTGCCAATAGCGCGCCGGCCGTGGCGACGGGGAAGTAGTCGGGGGCCAATAACAATGGGGCGGCCAGAATCAGAACGACAAGATCCAGCCGCACATGCCAGCGGCGAAGAGGGCTTTCACTGAGGCCGTTTGATTGCCGGTTTGTCGAGAGGTTCACAACCCGCCCTTCCAACCGGCGGCCTCACATCGTGGCTAGTAAGCGCCTTTGCCGCGCACGACTACCCAGGGAGTTTTNAGCAGGATATAGATGTCCATCCACAGAGAGTAGTTTTGCACGTAGTAGAGATCTTCTTCGGTGTGCAGATGTAGTGGTTTGTCGGCCCGGCCGTTGATTTGCCACCACCCGGTCATGCCCTGCGGCACGGCCAGGCGCTTGTGCTGCCACGGCTCGTATTGACCCACGAGCCACGGCAACTCNGGCCGCGGTCCGACCAGGCTCATGTCGCCCTTGAGGACATTGAACAGCTGCGGTAGCTCATCGAGGCTCGTGTGTCGCAGAAAGCGGCCGATATTAGTGACCCGTGGATCATCCGCCTTCTTGAACAAGACGCGGCCGTCCTCAAAGATCTCGGTGACATCATCAAGCATCTTGTCCGCGCCGACGACCATCGAGCGGAACTTGTACATCGAGAAAAGGCGGCCGTTTTCGCCCACGCGTTGCTGGCGGAAAAAGATGGGGCCGTCACTGTCCAGCTTGATAAGGAGAGTAATAAGGGCCATTGGCAAGGCCAGGATCACTATTAGGGTGCCGGAAATTGCCAAGTCAAATATGCGTTTGACCAGGCGTTGCACATCATTGAGCGCCGGATCGCGCAGATTGATCATAGGCAAGCCCCCGAAATCCTCCACTGTGGCGCGGTAAAGTGCCAGACTGAAGTAGTCGGGAACTACGCGCACCTGAACGGGAAGATCATGAAGAGCCAACACCAATTCATTAATCTTCGCATATTCTCGCTGAGGCAGGGCGATGACAACGTCATTGATCTCGCTTCGCTGCACGACATCTCGCACATCTTCTACGCGGCCCAGGACATGAAATTCGAACTCTTCTTCATCTGTACCGGAGAACGACGGATCGCCAAGAAAGCCGGTTAGGTTTAGACCCATAGAGCGGTATTCCTTGATCATTTGTCCCACTCGTTGCCCGACCTCACCGGCTCCTACAATAAGCACATGTCTATCCGCGGTTGGCATGCGGCCAACACGAAAAACGATGCGCGTCAGAATGCGCCAGCCTAATAAGAATGCCAGATCGAGAGAGACAAATATAACGAATACCCAGCGAGAGAAATCACGCTTTGTCAGGAACAATAGTCCAGCCAGTAGCAGAGCCGACGTCACCGTAGCTACGGTAACTATTTGTAGTTCGTCTATAGCACGGTAGATCCTTTTAGGATCGTACACGGATAAGACCAGAAAGGTTATGCCCCAAAGGATTGGCGCGATAATGTAAACGAAGGGAAAAACAACGACCTGCCCCTCAACGTTTGTGAGGTGGTGGGGAATAAATACGATTAATCTTTCTGCCAGCAACAAAGCCAGGCAAGTAAGAAAGATATCCGTCGCCATAGAAAAGATGGCGTAATTTACCCCAAACCGTCGCAACATAACTTTCCCTCTTGCCTCTGGCCAGAAAACTGGCGTTCGCTCGCGAGAGTTAATCTAACTTCTTGATCAAGAGACGAGTTAACACACGAAATGAATCGATAAATGAATACCAAATTATCAAATAATACCTGTCGTATTTACCTCATCGTCGTGGTTGTGAAATAGAGTGCAATCTGCTCAATTATATCGACAAGCCTAGAGTGGGCAATCAGGGCGAAGAGAGCCTTACATTTTCATCATACGACGTAGATGAGTTGTCATGGGACAGTCTATCCTCTACTTTCACTACCATACTCAATTGATTTTGGAAGAGGTACTTGGCGACTGGGTAAAATAGTTCCACAAAATGCAGTGTGTTCCCGGGAAAAATTGCCGCTGGCGGCTACGTTAGCCTAGGGTCAGAACTGCTACCGCTTGTTGCTCAGGCAAATAGCCACGTGATAGAATCAAACGATTGTTTAAGGAATGTAGGGCACTATCATAACTCGGGGGCTCGGGGTTATATGAATGAATACAATGATCAAGGTATTGATCTGCGTCCATACCTCGCGGAATTATGGNATAAGCGATTTTGGATTNTCGGATTCGGCATCCTGGGGGTTGTGCTTAGCNTAATCATTAGCCTCATTGTCCCGCCCACCTACGAGGCGACTGCNTTAGTGGCAGTTACTCTTCCTCGCGAACGTTTGGAATTCGATGCGCGTATACAAACCGTTACAGAATCACAACCAATGGAGGCTTATCCAGATCTGGCTTTAAGTGATTCGCTTCTCGTCCAATTACTGGAGCGCACCGCGGCTGATCAATCACTTACCTTNGAACAGCTGCGCAAGATGGTGGATGTTTCAACCGGATCGGATCCTAGCATCATCAATTTAACGGTGGAACATGAAGATCCAGAAATTGCGGCCGAGATGGCTGACACATGGGCCGAATTGTTTGTGGTTTGGGCCAATGTAATATTTGGCTCTCAAGGCGACGAACAATTGATCTTCTTCGAGACCAGATTGAATGAAGCCGCCAGTCAGCTAGAGGCAGCTGAACAGGCCCTGGTAGATTTTCAAGTCGATAACCGTTCGACCATCTTGGCCAACGAATTATTGGCGGCCGAACAAACGCAGGCTGACTACTTGGCAAAAAAGCGGCAAATTGAATTGATCCTTCAGGATATCGAAAGTTTAATTCCTCAGGCGGGCGACAGTAATTCAACGAAACCAATCGCTACGGATCGATTAGCATCTATCTTGTTACAGATTCGGGCACTTGGCGGGATATCTTCTGGNACACCAACAACCCCCTTCCAGATTCAATTTAATCTGGAGGGCCCGGCCGACGGCAGTACAACCGATAACCTTGATACTCTGATCCAGCTCAGAGATGTCCTAGTAGCCCAAGGTGGTCAAATTCAAGAACGATTGGCCTTGTTAGAGCCTCAGATTTTAGCGCTTCAACAAGAGAAATTTCAGATGGAAGTGCTCAATAATCGCCTTAATCGGGACTTTGAGGTAGCAGAAGAAACTTATACAACCCTAGCTCGTACCGTAGACGAGAAACGGATCACATCTGCAGACACGACCAGCGGCGTAAAAATGGCTGGCAAGACAGCGGTTCCAGAACGGCCGAGCAGCCCNAATATCATCCTGAACGCTATCGTTGCCGGGATGGCCGGCTTGTTGTTGTCCTCATTAGCTATCATCGNGATGCGTTGGTGGCGTGTTGAAGGGAGCTCGGAGCGCTTGACGGAGAGTCGGGCTACTGAGTAACGGGTCACACAAATCGAAGCGTTGGACCGGGGTGTAATTGACTCATTGCCATTCATACGGTAACCCCCGGCTAGCGTAGCCTTATCTCATCTCCACATCGAAATTCTATTTCAAGTAAAACCACATCTGGCTGTCCACCAAAAAAGGGCTGTGCCAAGAACTAATGCTATGAGATTAGCGCGCTCGTTTGGTCTGGTTGCCTTTCTGACTTTAATAGCCAGCTTCCTTGGCTATGTGCGTGACGCGGCTATGGCCGCACGGTTTGGGGCTTCGATGGTGACCGATGCCTACTTTGCCGCATTCTTCGTGCCAAATACGCTGAGCCTAATTCTCCTCTCCAATAGTGTAGCCATCATCTTCTTGCCCATATTCGTGGAAGCTTTTAAAAAGGACAAAAAGAATGCCTGGCAAGTCGCCTATTCGCTATTCAACATAAGTTTCTTGCTATTGACCGCAGTAGTGCTACTGGCCTCGATCACTGCCGAATTGTGGATGCCCATCCTTTATTCGGGGTTTCCCGAATCAACTATGCAATTGACCATCACCTTGACTCAGATATTGATGCCAATGCTTATCTTCATTGGACTATCAACGATGGTCACGGCCGTGCTGAACTCATTCGACCATTTTGCCATCCCGGCGTTTGCCCCGGTATTAAGTAACATTATCGTAATAATTGCTATCGTTCTGTCATATTATTGGTGGGATATTATTGGGGTGGCAATAGCCGTAACGTTGAGTGCCCTGGCCCAACTTTTAATTCAATTTCCAATACTGAAACAATTTGGCAGCCGTTACAGATTGAGCTTGTCTTTTAAAGACCCCATGGTAGTCAGGGTTTTTCGGCTGGCCGTNCCTTTGATTATATATTTTGCTATCGCCTATGCTTCGCAGGCCGTCGAGCGGAATATCGCCTCTTCGCTAATTGAAGGAACGGTCTCGGCTGTGAGTTATGCGACCAATCTTTTCAGAGTGCCTATCGCGATATTTGCGGGCTCGATTGGCACTGTGATTTACCCGCGTCTTTCGCACGAGGCCGCAAACGAGGCAAATGACCAATTTGCCAGCAGTATGTCCCGCGCCATCGGTGCGACGACGATGTTCTTACTCCCTCTGTCCTGTTGGCTATTAATTAACAGTGAAACGCTCGTCAACGCGTTGTTCGGGTTCGGTCGGTTTTCAGCTGAGGATGTCCATTTAACATCGGTCATATTGGCGGGCTACGCGATCGGTATGACCGCTAATGGAATTACCCGAATTTTACAGCGCGCCTTTTATGCTATTCAAGATACGATGACCCCTGTATTGGTAGAAGTGGTGAGCTTTGTCCTTTATACTGCTCTGGTCATTCTTCTTGTTAAACTCATTGGCACTATTGGTCTGGGAATCGCCCGGAGCGTGTACTTTATCTTGGTCGTCTTGTTTTCTTACTGGTTGCTGAAGAGGCATTCTAAAGTTAAATTCGGCCACCATTACTTTAGTAAGATGTTAGGGCGTTACCTCTTGGCCAGTGCCGGCGCCTCAGCCGTTTGGTTAGGGATGGCATGGCTTCATAACAATAATCCGATTTGGATCGGCCGAATTGCTGAGCTGGTTTTTCTGGGTCTTTCCGCTGTAGCGGGGGCTATTGTGTTTGTGATTATGGCCTACCTCCTTAAGGCCGCCGATGTGGAAGAATTAGTCAGTCGTTCACGGGCATTTTTGAAGAGATAATAGTAGGTACATTGCCAAAGTCCTTCAGTGAACGCAAGACGTCGCGAATTACATTTCAAACTTTCAAATTGGCGATAGAACTCGTAATAGGGTGTAATCAAAGGCAATCGACACATTGCGGAGATCAATTTGAGCCAAAGCAAGGTGGAGTTTCTTACGCTGGATTTCCCTCCAATTGTTGGAGGGATATCACGATATCTGTATGAGATAGTCAATAACATGCCTGCCGATGATGTCCGTGTCACCGCTATTTCTGTGCCGGACTATATCACGTTCGATTCGCAACAAAGTTTCGTCATCGACCGCCTGAGGGTCCCCTCAAAGTGGGAATCGTTCAAAAAGCAGTTGAAGTTCTTAGCGCCGTTCTTCTATCAGAATCTGCTTGGGAAAAGAGACATCTCGCTGATCCTGTGCGGCCAAGCGCACTACTCCATTTTATTACCCGCATGGGCGATGAGTCGGCAAAGGAATATCCCTTTTGGAGTTTTCACGTATGGCTTGGATCTCCTCTACCCGCAAACTACCATATATCGTAGCTTATTTAACCACATGCTAAGGGAGGCCAACGTTGTTTTCGCTGACAGTAGCGCGGCCGAGCAAATCTTATTTGATTTGAAAGTTAACAAAGACCGTACCGAAGTCATCTACCCCTCTGTAAGTAATAACATTGACCGCGTCAATAGCGAATTGGTAGAAACGATTCGAGATCGGTATGAACTTGGCGCTCGGAAGTGCATACTAACCGTTGGACGTCTCGTCGAGCGTAAAGGNCATGATATGGTGTTGCGGGCGTTGCCGGAGGTGTTGCAGGCTGTACCAGATGCGCATTACATTATCGTCGGTAAGGGTGATTACGAACCGAGATTGAGAGCGCTTGTCAAGGATCTTGGCATACAATCCCATGTAACCTTTACCGGCTATGCCGATGATGAAGAAGTAGCCGCCTATTACGTCCTCTGCGATGTGTTCGCTATGATTAGTCGGGAGATCCCGGAGAAGGGGGATATCGAGGGCTTTGGTATTGTGTATTTGGAAGCGAATGTGATGGGTAAGCCTGTTGTCGCCGGCAATTCGGGTGGCGTGCCCGAAGCGGTTATCGATGGGGAAACGGGATATCTTGTCGATCCTGCAAACGTACGGGAGGTAAGCCAAGCGATCATCCGATTATTGCGAGACCCCGAACTGGCACGTCGCTTGGGGAAACAGGGACAAGATAGAGCGTTGAACGAATTTAGTAGCCAGGCGGCGGCTAAGAAGGTTCTTGCCGCATTGGAGAGAATCGCCAGATAATGAGGGCGCAGAGATTAGCCCGGTTGGTGTTGGTTCTGGTGTCTGGCCTGATACTGGTTCGCCTGGTAACTGGGCCGCTTCAACATAACATCGCGCAGGTGATGGCNTTACATGCCTTTTCAGGTCAGTATGGCANCTCAAGAAGTATTGGGCTATGGCAATCAGCCCTTTCGTTATCTTGCATCGATGAGAAAGATTGCCGCCATGTGGCTTTGGAACCCGGTAGANCGATTATAGATAAGGCCAGAGACGAATTTATACCTGACCCAACCCCCATGCGGATCGTCGATAGATCGCTGCGGATTCCCAGTGAGGATTTCATACCTTCGGGGTTGCCAGGCTCCCTTCAAGGTATCGATTCGCCCGGAATATTGTATGGCCCCGGAACTTTAAATATGCGTCTCCTGCTCGTGGCGGAGCAAAGAGAGTGCTGGCAATTCGCTGTGAAAGCGAAACATGATAGCCCCCCACCAGTGGAGTTGGAAATCTGGCTGGACAGGAATAAGGTTGGCACCTTGTCTTATGATCGTGGAGATGAATCTTGGGCCATCATGTCTCTCAATAAATTGGTTGACCCCAATATGCACCTTCTGGGAGTCACGTTTGCCAATGATTTCCAGGATAAGGATGCCGGTACTGATCGGAATGCTTACATTGAGTACATTCAAATATCTCGACTAGAGGAATCTTTCTGCAAGGATGATTAATTCCCCATCCATAGACCGGATCCTGCGAGGCAATGCCCTTACGATTGCCGTTATTTCGATCTTGGTTGCAATCACCATTCTGCTTGCTTTTCTCCCTGAAGAGTTGGTCTTGTTTTTCGGCATGTTACTCGTGGGCTTGCCGATGGCTGCGTTGGTCGTAAGTAAGCGGACCAGAAACACTGCCGTTGTCGCCATGCTCGTGTTACTTCCTCTAACAGCTATTCTGAAGGCCTTCACCGGCATTCGTTTTGCTCCATTGATTTTCGACCTTGGGTTGCTGCTNGCATGCCTGTTGCATATCGGCGAGGGATTGCTACGAGGTAGATTAAGAGTCGGCNCGCTTGACATGCTNCTACTNTTTCTATGGGTTTTTGCGTTGCTACAAATGTTTAACCCCAACGTCCCCAGCCTGCAGGCAGGTGTTGAAGGGTTCCGCAAATTCATCTTCATGAGTATCGCCTTTTATATCAGCCGTCATTTGTTACGCTTGCCTGATATACGTCGGTTCTCAAAGGGTCTGCTCCTCGTTTCCATACCTGTCACGTTGTACGGGATCAAGCAGTTCCTGGTTATGTGGCCGATTGATTATCGCATGATAGATTTGTCTACATCCAGTTCAATCACGTTTATGATGGGGGGCTGGATTCGGCCGTTCTCAACGATGTCAGGTCCGTTCCAGCTAGGTCTGTACCTGATGGTGGTATTGCTCCTTCTAGTTGTACTAATTACCAAAGGAAAACCCAATCCCTGGGTTCGGATCACCCTNATCGTATTATTGTGTCTTCAAGTCGCTTTGTTGGTCATGACGAGAACAAAGGGGAATTGGGGGGGATTTCTCGTCGGAGCAGTGGTGTTAGTACTTCTCCAATCACGGAATCCGATTCGTGCCGCGGTGCGATTGACCGGTTTAGCGTTGGTTGGTGGACTGGTTTTAGGGCTGGTTCTGACCTTTACCTCGGGCGAANCGTCAACTGTACTTAATGACGCCATTACGGCCATCACCAACCCGCTAGAAGCACCAACCTTTGTTTTTCGCATGCAGCTATGGGNAGAAGAAATAATACCCGCATTACGAGAACAGTGGCTGCTTGGTTATGGCACGAGTAGCGCTGGAGAAGGGTTGCAAAACCTATATGAAGATACCAACTCAAAATTCTTCTACAGCCACAACCTGTACATCAAAGTATTAATGGAGCTGGGGCTGATTGGTTTACTAGCTTTTCTGTTGCTTGTTGGAGCAAGCATACTGGCGGGATTGCGCTTTCTTTACAGGGCTAATAATATTCAACCACAAATTGTTCTGCTCCTACATTGGAGCGTAGCTGTTACTATCGCATTCCTGGTCGGTGGTATNGTNATTCCAACGCTAGATGCTTATCCGGCTAACTATTATTTCTGGCTCTTGTTAGGAACCCTCTCGCAGCCCAAGGCCCTAGGTTTTCGATCATGAATTTAGTTGTCATACCGTTTCACGACTGGAAAAAGTGTGAGCGCGAAGGTTTCCGGACTCGTGACGCTCACTTGATGCAAGAGTTCGCAGATCATCCTCAGGTCGAGAAGCTGCTAGTTATCAACCGACCAATCTCTGTTTCAGAGATGGTACTCCTGCGCAGGAATTGGCGCCCCCTGGAGGGCGAAACGTTTTTCCAGGATGGTAATATTTGCATTACTCAAGTAGGACCGAAAACCTACACACTTGACATCTTGGTCCGCGAATTTATAAAGCCGCTAAGGATGAAACGCAGCTGGACGCCATACATTTTCGGCCGGCCAAGGGTGGCAGCCGCAGTAGAAACGGCTTTATCCAAACTGCTCATCCACATGGACTATGCTCTTTTTATGTCGGCTCCATTATTTGCTCCTCTTGTCACCCACCTTTCGCCACGCGTTATCGGTTTCGACGCTCAGGATAATTTACTTAAGCATGCCTTTTATCAAGACATTCCTGAATTAGCATCATACTATAATTATTTCCTAGAGCGGGCTGATTTCATCTGGGCTAATTCGCCTGAAACGACTAATTGGTTTAAGCAAAAGCGGCCCGACGCGCAGCATATCTCTAATGGCGTAGATAAAAAGGTTTTTGACTCTGGTCGAATCTATGGCCGGCCGTCTGACATGGAGCCAATCCAGGCACCCATCGTTGGGTATGCTGGAAAAATGCAAGAGATGTTCGACGTTGACCTAATGTCTAACGTTGTTCAGCAATTGCCGGACGTAAATTTCGTTTTTATCGGCCAGGAACTGAATTCAAACTGGGTAAGACCTTTATGGCAACATCCGAATGCACATTACCTGGGCGACAAGCCATATTCTCAACTGCCGAACTATTTAGCTGCCTTCGATGTATGTGTTATTCCTTATAACCAACAACGACAGCATGGAGTCGATCCCATCAAGTTTTACGAGTATCTGGCGATGGGGAAGCCGGTTGTAACTACCAACATCGGTGGCGTTAGCGTATTTAAGGATTTTCCTCAGGTGCGAATACCTGAGAACCAGGAAGAGTTTCTGGAAGCTGTGCGCTACTTCACCGACGCCACGAGGGAAGGACGCACGATCCCCATATCAGAATTGCCTGAAGCGTATACGTGGCAAGCCAAGGCTAACGAGATCATCCAATCGCTCCTTCTGAAGCAACGGGCATAATTCCGAATAGCCATGATTCGTCANGTTGTTGAGAAGGTAGCTCAGGCANTGAAGCATGATAATAACTACCGNNTGGATCCGGCGCTAACCGGCCGGGCTTTGNTTCAAGTTGCATCACACAGGGCAAGAGCCGTAATAAATGGGGGATGGCGCCGACTTTGGCTGCGTGAAGCCAAGGGAGCGTTGTTCTTAGGAAAGGCTGTTTCCTTGCAATATCCGCAATACATCTCCGTCGGCCGCAGCGTCATCATAGAGGACTATGTAAGAATTGATGCCCTTTCGCAACAGGGAGTTGTGTTGGGGGACAATGTAACGATTGCCAAGTTCACAACGATACAGTGTACCGGTGTAATCCGATCCCTGGGAATTGGGCTGCGGGTTGGTAACAATTCAGCTATTGGAGCATACTCTTTCTTAGGAGCACAAGGGGGTATAACCATTGGGGATGATGTCATCATGGGGCCGCGCGTCAGCTTTCACTCCGAGAATCATCGCTATGAAGATGCCCACGTTCCCATTCGTCTGCAAGGCGAAACTCGACAGGGAATTGTTGTAGAGAATGACTGCTGGATCGGTGCTGGGGCGATCATCCTCGATGGTGTTCACATTGGAACAGGGTCAATTGTGGCCGCCGGCAGTGTGGTCACTAAGCATGTGCCAGCTTTTGCCATAGTTGCCGGCTCCCCGGCGCGGATCATAAAACAACGGAAAGAGGCGGAAGGGATCGAATAATTATGAAGATTGCTATGCTTGGTACGCGCGGTGTGCCGGCAANCTATAGTGGGTTTGAGACATGTGTCGAGCAGTTGGGGCAGCGTCTCGTGGAACGTGGTCACGAGGTAACGGTTTACTGCCGCTCTCACCATATTGAATACGAGNGCGATACCTATAAGGGTATNCGATTGATCAAGTTGCCGACCGTTGCCAATAAGTACCTTGATACTATCGTCCATTCTTTTTTTTCATCTATCCACGCTCTATTTCAGCGGTACGACGTCGCTCTCTATTTCATCGCCGGGAATAGTCCAGTCACCTGGATACCTCGCCTTGTGGGCACAAGAACCATTCTNAACGTTGATGGTCTTGATTGGAAACGGGAAAAATGGCCCGAGCTTGCCAAGAAATATATACAGTTCGCTGAGTATTTGGCGACAAAGCTCCCTAATACTTACATTACTGATTCCCGGGTTGTGGAGAATTACTACCTGGAGCGCTTCAAGAGCCGGTCCACTTATATCCCTTATGGGTCTGATGTGTCCATTTTGCCTCCAGGCGAAACGCTTGCGAAGTATGGGCTGGAGAAAGGAGGCTACATTCTCTTCGTAGGTCGCTTCGTTCCTGAGAATTGTATCCACCACCTTGTTGATGCTTTTCGCGCNCTCGATACGGAGTTGAAATGCGTCATCGTGGGAGATGCCGCGTACGCTGATGACTACGTAGCGTCACTGAAGAAGCGAGGCGAAGGAGACCCGCGCATCATATTCACNGGGTATGTATTTGGCAAGGGNTATCATGAACTGGGGTCTAACGCTGCGATCTTCGTNGANACATCNGNAGTAGGGGGCACGCATCCNGCCTTGGTAGAGGCNATGGCCTTTGGTAACTGCGTGGTTGTTAACGACACGGCGGAGAACCTGGAAACGATCGGTGATGCCGGATTTTCCTACAAAGGCCAAGTAGGTGCCGCTTCGTTGAAAGAAGTGTTGGAAAGGTTAGTTGCCTCCCCCGAGCTTGTAACCGAATATGGCGAGCGTGCATGCGAATACGCCAGGTCTCATTATGCCTGGGATGCGGTCACGGATGACTATGAACGGCTTTTTGAGGAGACGCTGCGGGGATGAGCAAGATCCGGCAAGCCGAGGTTCCTAATCAACGCTCGTCTTAGTAAGCCTTGGCGGCAAGATATTGCCCCACTCCCAACGCTTTCTTTTACAGCTCAGGGCAAACAGTCAATAGTCCGTAATTTTGGAGTATCCCCGGATAAAACTGCTGCGCGTAATG
>JAACJX010000385.1 GCA_014237545.1 Ardenticatenia bacterium
AACCGCGGCCCGCCCAGGATTATGATCACGCCGAAACTCGTGAAGCAAAATATGAATACCAACGTGGCGGCGGAGGTGATGGCCGGACGCAACAGGGGCAGAGTGACTTCAAAGAAAGCGCGCACGGGTGAAGCGCCCAGCATCTGCGCCGCCTGCGTCATGGATGGCGGCAAGTTTTGCCAATAGGTGCTCAGCAGCCGTAAAACCACACTGTAATTATAGAAAACGTGGGCTAACAGAATGATCCAGATAGTCTGGCTGAGTTCAAGCGGTCCTTTGTCCAGCGCGAACAGGTCGCGAAGCCAATTGTTGATCATGCCTGACGGCCCCACAAAGGCGATGAATGCCGCCGCCACGACGACAGTGGGCAACACAAACGGCAGGGTCGCCAACGTCCGAATGAGCGTCTTGCCTCTAAAGGTAAAACGCGCCAGCACATACGCCCCCGGAAATGCCAGCAGCAGGGTCAGCGCCGTGGAAACGAGCGCCTGCCAGGTAGTGAACCAAAGCACCCGCAATAAATATGGATCGGTGAGGGGCTGCAGGAGGGCGGTGGTATCCAGCTGGCGCTCGGGCAATAACCCCAAACGTAGAATCGACGACAGGGGATAAATGTAGAACAGCGCGAAGAAAACCGCCGGCAGCAGAAAAAGCGCGGCCACCAACACGCTGCGCGTTGTCCTAACCATGAAAGGATCGGAGCGTTGTTTTGTCATTGGATGAACTACCGCAAGGCAACTTCCGTCCAGGCCTGAATCCAACCTTCGCGGTTTTCAGCAATCCGGGCCGGGTCCATTTGCGATGGCGCAGCCGCCGTGCGGCCGTGCGCCTGAAAGACCTCGGGGAGCGCGGCCGTCTCGTTGGCCGGAAAGACGAACATCTTTAAAGGGATATCCTCCTGAAATTGCTGGTCGAGGATAAAGTCGATGAGCTGGCGCGCCTCTTCCTCGACCTCTGTACCTCGCAGAATGCCGGCGAACTCAATTTGCCTGAAACACGTTCCCTCCGCGGTCACGGCGGCCGTCGGCGCGGTAGCCGGCGTCTCCTCGGCAAAATATACCTCGGCGACGGGGCTGCTGGCATAGCTGACGACGATCGGCCGGTCACCATCCGAAGCGGCCGTGAAGTAACTGTAGTAGGCCTGCTCCCAGCCGTCCACTACCAGCACATCGTTATCAACCAGCTGACGCCAATAATCCAGGTACGCTTCCTCGCCAAAATGCTCAATGGTGGCCAGCAGAAAGCCGAGCCCCGGCGTTGAGGTGGCCGCGTTCTGAACAACGGTCAATCCCGCGTATTCGGGTCGGGCCAGGTCTTCGAGGCTGGCCGGTGGTGGCAAGCCGGCCGCATCGAACCAAGCCACATCGTAGTTCAGACAAATATCACCGTAGTCAACCGGCGATACTCGAAATTCCGGGTCAAGCTCCAACTCGTCACTGATCTCGGCCAGCACCGGCGACTGGTAGGGGAGGAATATGTCGTTGTCAAGGGCGCGGCTCAGGAAGGTATTGTCCACGCCAAACAGCACGTCGGCCAACGGGGCTTCCCTGGCCAGAATTGCCTTGTTCAACATCTCGCCGCCGTCCCCGCCTTTAAAGATCTCTACTTGAAATCCGGCTTCTTCCTCAAAATTCTCAATCAACTCCGCGCTGATATCGAAGCTGTCATGGGTCATCAGACGGACGACGGCCGGCTCATCCGCCGTCTCCGCGGCCCCACACGCGCTGGTGATGGCTCCCAGAAGCAAGAGTATCCACACCAGTCCCCATGCCTTATTGCTCTTCATGGTCTACCTCCAAAAGAAAAACGCCCCAGATTGCGGGGCGCTGAAACGATTTTTAGTCATTTCCCTACGCCAGCATGACCTGGATCAGGTTGAGCGGTTTGTCCAATCAGTAGGAACATCTCAGCCCGGTTTCACCGTGCACCCG
>JAACJX010000051.1 GCA_014237545.1 Ardenticatenia bacterium
CCGGGACATGAAACAAGATTTTAACGTGACCGGGACGTATACCATCGCCTTCGCCGGGGACGGCTCCGTTTCCGTCGTGGCCGATTGCAACACGGGCAGCGGCACATACGCGGTCGATGGCGAGGCCGGGCCGAGCATCAGCATCCGCGCCGTCACATCCGCCGCTTGTCCCGCGGGCTCGCTGGGCGACACGTTCATAGAGAACTTGAACTTCGCCGGGCTATTCTTCATCGAGAATGGCACGCTGACAATAGAGATAATGGCCGATGGCGGCACGATGACCTTCGCGGCCAGCCAGTAAGCCCCGCGACGGCACGGGCCGCCGCGGTCGACAGTTAACAGTGAAGCATCAAGCCCGGCGGGTGGGAGCTCAATCCTTCGCCGGGCTTGATATCCTTTACAGGTTTAATAACATCATAACCGGCCCTTGCGCCGAAAACATCGCCGGGAATGACATCGAGCATTTACCATGAGAAAACTCATCCTGACACACCGCGCCAGCTACCTGTTATTCTGGAGCGCGCTCCTGATTGTTTTCGCCCTGAGCGCCTGCCGTGATGCGCCGCAGCCGACGCCGGCCGCCACGTTGGGCGCGGAGCCGGCCACGGCCGGAGCCGCAACCTCCTCTGCAAACATTTCTACTCCGTCCGGCGGAGATTCTCCGTCAGATGGAACCACTGGGGCCGGAGGAACAACTCCTTCCGGCGGCACGGCCGCGCCGCTTCCCGACGCCTGGCCCACCGTGCGCGAGCGCGGCCAGTTGATCGTCGGCACCTCGGCCGACTACCCGCCCTTTGCTTTCTATACCGACGCCTTTGAGCTGGACGGCTATGATATCGCCCTGGCTCGCCTGCTGGGCGAGCGGCTCGGCGTGGACGTTGAATTCAAGGACATGTCCTTCGACGGCCTGGGCGGCGCGCTCCAGGTCGGCCAGATCGATGCCGCGCTGGCGGCCATCTCCATCACCGACGCGCGCCGGGAAGTGATCGATTTCTCNAACCTCTACTTCGTNAGCGAAGGAGCGGCTCTGGGCCGGGCCGATTCCGGCNTCACGGTCAACANCCTCGAGGACCTGGCCGAGCAGCGCGTNGCCGTTCAGGATGGCACNGTCTATCAGGCCTGGCTGCAGGAAGAAGCCGTCGANACGGGCTTGCTGCCGCCGGATAACCTGCTGGTCTACATCGCCGCCGANAAGGCCATTGAAGACNTGCGCGACGGGCTNGTCGACGTGGTCATCGCCGACCGGCTGCCCCTCGAACTGGCCGCCCGCGATCAGACGCTGGCCATTGTCGGCGAGAGCCTGAANCGCCANCGCATNGCCGTCGCGCTGGCCCGCGGATCCACTTTGCTGGGGCCAATCAANGAGGCGCTCTTCGAACTGCAAAGCGAGGGCGAGTTGGCCCGGCTGGCGGAAACNTACCTCGATCTNGATCAGACCGAACTGCAACCGNTGCCGGAACCGGAAGATGAGNCGGCGGCGACCGCGCCNGCCCGCTCCACCNGCGCGTGCATCGACGCCATGACCCTCATCGCNCATCTGTCATTCGACGATGACGGCATGCGCTCCCCGCCGCCAGTCAGCCCNGGNACGCCGTTCCAGAAGTCGTGGCGCGTCCAGAACAACGGCACCTGCACCTGGACCGCCGGCTATGTGCTGACCCCCGTCGGCGGCAACGTGCCCCAGGCCACCATGGGCGGCGCGCCCACGCCCATCCAGGCCCCGGTCGCGCCGGGCGAGACGACCGACATCACGGTAAACCTGGTCGCGCCCCTGGTTCCCGGCGTCTACCAGGGCTTCTGGTCCATGCGCAGCCCCAATGGCCTGCNTTTCGGTGACCGGCTGTGGGTCGGCATCACCGTGCCGGCCCAGCCCACGCCCACGCCGCCGCCGACGCCGACCGTTTCGCCCACCATTGAGTTCACCGCCGACCGGACNAGCATCCGCGCCGGGGAGTGCGTCGTCTTCAGNTGGAGCGTGACCAACGGCGGAGAGGTCTATTTCCATGCTCAGGGCCAGCCGCCCGATCTGAACCGGGTGGCCCCCACCGGCAGCCAGACGGAATGCCCGCCGTCGACGATGTTCTATGAGCTNCGGGTGGTGATGCCCAACGGACCAACGGAGANACGCAACATCCGTATCGANGTCCAGCCCTCGCTGGCCGCGCCGGTGTTNAANTCNTTCTCGGTGACGCCCAGCCAGCAAATCACGGCCGGGCAATGCGTCGANGTTCGCTGGCAGATNAGCGGCGANGTGACCAACATCCGCGTGNCCCGCAACGAGACGACCCTCTGGAANGGCGCGCCACTGAGCGGCACCTCGCGCGATTGCCCGCCNGTGGGCGAGGCGGTGTATTCGATCGAGGCCACCGGCCCCGGCGGCACCTCCCGCGCCCTGGAGAACGTAACGGTCTTGCAAGCCACGCCCGGACCCGGCACGCCCACGCCAACGTCGCCCCCCTCCGGCCAGCTGCCGGTGATCAATAGTATGACGGTGAACCCCAACCGGATTTTTGTCGGCAACTGCCTGACCGTGGCCTGGAATGTGACCGGCAANGTCAGCCGCATCCAGTTGCGCCGGGATGGCGTGCTGGTGCTCGACTTCGCCCTCGCCAGCGGCAGCGTCACCGACTGCCTCAACAATGAAGGAACGTACGTCTACCGGCTGGATGCCGCGAACGCGCAGGGAGGGGTGGTGTCGCAACAGGCTTCGGCAACCGTTGTGCGCTAGCAAAACCCTAAAACTGCCTATTGTCTCCGACCATTAGGTGACATAAAATATTCAGGGCAAGGAGGTTCAGCATGGCAGACAACTTGGACACAAATCCGGATTTCGACGACGTGCAGCCCGTTTACGAGGAAGAAACGCGCGTTTACGAGCCCGAGCCGCCGGATCGCAACTATACCCTGGATGACGTCGAGCAGGCCGAAGCCGCCGAAAGCGGCATGAATTGGCTCCTGGTGGCGCTGATCGCGCTGGCCGCCGTGGTCACCGGCTTGCTCATCTACTACTTCTTGTTCAACGACGGCGGCAATGGCGGGGGCGCCATCATCGGCCCGACAGAGACCCCGGCCCTGGGCGGCGACGATTCCTGGAGCCGCGTGCGCAATTCGGGCCGTCTGGTCGTCGGCACGTCGCTCGATTACCCGCCCTTTGCCTATCGCAACGACCAGTTCCAGCCCGACGGCTTCGACATCGCCGTGATCAATGACGTGGCCAACCGGCTCGGCGTGGCCACCGAATTCAAGGACATGGCCTTCGACAGCCTGGGCGACGCGATCAACCTGGGCCAGGTAGACGTGGCCATCGCCGCCATCACGGTGACCGCCGATCGCGAAGAGTTGGTCGATTTCAGTAACATCTACTGGATTGGCGAAGAGGGCATCATGGCNCGCGCCGATTCNAACATTCCCAACATCACGACGCTGACCGGCATGGCCGGCTACCGGATCGGCGTCCAGCGCGGCAGCGTCTACGAGACCTGGCTGCAGCGCGACCTGGTGGATTCGGGTATCACTCAGGCCAGCAACCTGTTTGTGTATGAGACGGCCGACGCCGCCGTGCGCGACCTGCGCGAGCAGCGNCTGGACCTNGTGGTTCTCGATCGTCGCGTGGCCGAGGCCTCTATCGCCCAGGGCGGCCTGAAGCTCGTCGGCGCCGGGCTGAACCCCCAGCGCTACGCCATCGCCATGCGCAACGGCGCCGAAGCNCTGCGGGTGCAGATCAATTCCGGGCTGACCCAGTTGCAAAACGAGGGGCGAATTGCCGCCCTGGCCCAGCAATACCTGGGCGCGCAACCGGGCACGATCATCACCCCGCCCGCCCCCACGGCCACCACGCCCGCCCAGCCGACGACGCCCCCCACGCAGCCCACCACCGCGCCGTGCGTCAACGGCATGCGCTTTGTGGCCGACCTGAACCTGGACGACAACAACATGCAGNCGCCGCCGCCCATCAGCCCCGGACAGCCGTTCAGCAAGGGCTGGCGCATCCAGAACAGCGGTACCTGCGCCTGGACGACCGCCTACCGGCTGGTGTATGTCAGCGGCAACGTGCCCGGAGCCAGCATGGGTGGCCAGCCGACCCCCATCTCGGGCTTCGTGCCGGCCGGGCAGCAGTATGACATGTTCGTGAACCTGGTGGCCCCGCTCTCGCCCGGCGTCTACCAGGGCATCTGGCAGATGGTCGACGACCAGAGCCGGCCGTTTGGCGATCGCATCTGGGTCGGCATCACCGTGCCGGCCGCGCCGACGGCTACCCCGCCGCCGACGCAAACACCGTCACCGAGCATCCAGTTCACCGTCGACCGCAACAACATCCTCCAGGGCGAATGCGTAACCTTTAACTGGAACGTGCAGAACGCGTCGGCCGTTTACTTCTATGCGCAGGGCGAGGCATGGCAAAACAACCAGGTGCCGCCGCAGAGCACTCGCGTCGCCTGCCCGGCCACGACGACGACCTACTTCCTGCGCGTGCTGAAACCCGACGGCACGGTAGAGGAACGGCAGATCGCCATCACCGTGCGGCCCAACGTCAACGCGCCGACCATCGCCCAGTTCGTGGCCTCGCCGCCGCAGGTAACTGTCGGCCAGTGCGTGACGCTGCAGTGGGATGTCCAGGGCCAGGTCAACCGGGT
This sequence comes from Ardenticatenia bacterium, assembly GCA_014237545.1. Lineage (GTDB taxonomy): Bacteria > Chloroflexota > Anaerolineae > Promineifilales > Promineifilaceae > Promineifilum. The sequence goes on from JAACJX010000051.1 coordinate 4,635, forward strand.
CACCATCAGCAACCAGTTCCGCGTGATCTGGGATAACGCGCCATCGCGCGGCAACACGCAGGACTGCACCGGTGGCCAGCCGACGACGATTGAGTATCGTGTCCAGGCCGCCGGCCCCGGCGGCACGAGCCAGGCGCTNGATCACGTGAGCGTGGTCAGCCCGGCCACGGCCACCCCCGTGCCCACCGCGCCGCCCAGCCAGCCGGTCATCGACTCCTTCAACGTCTCTCCGGCGCAGATCCAGGCCAGCCAGTGCGTGCANATCACCTGGAGCACCAGCGGCGCCACNTGGTTGGTGCGCCTGTTGCGAAACAACGTGCTNGTGCTGGACAACGCCGCGCTCTCCGGCTCGGCCCAGGACTGCCTGCAATACCCGGGCTCCTACAGNTACCAGCTNGTGGCCAGCACGACCGGCGGCCAATCGACGTCGCGCAACCAGTCCGTGCTCGTGTCCGAAGCGCCGGTNACCAACCCGCTGGCCGGGAAGACGTTCGGCCTGACCGATCTGAACGGCGCGCCGATCATCGAAGGNTCGACAATCACGATCACCTTCAACAGTGACGGCACGCTGAGCGGGTCGGGCGGCTGCAACAACTACAATGGCCGCTACACGGCCAACGACGGGCAGATCACCATCAGCGAGATGACTCAGACCAACATTTTCTGCTCCTCGCCCGCGGGCNTCATGGAGCAGGAGTCGGCCTACATCAACGCCCTGCGCGCCGCCGCGCGGTTCGAGTTCCCGGACCGCACGACGCAGATGATCATGCGCAACGCCGCCGGGCAGGAGATNTTACGCTATATCCAGAGATAAGTTTTAGCGGAGAGGGATGTGTTTAAGGGCGGCCGCGCGGCCGCCCTTTTGCTTTGAAGGTGACCGGCTAGAACCACTTGCGCCGCTTCATGTATAGCAGGCTGCCGGCGGCAACGAGAAACATGATTCCCAGGGCCCCGAAGTAGCCCAGAGGATGCTTCAACTCGGGCATGTTCTCGAAGTTCATNCCGTAGACGNNGGAAATNAAGGTCAGCGGCAGGAANATGGTGGCGATGACCGTCAGGAGCTGCATGATCCGGTTGGCGTTGCGGCCCACGTTGGCCGCGTGCAGATCCATCACTTCCTTGAGCCACATGTGCAGCCGGTCGTAATAGCCCAACAGCCCTTCCACCTCGCGGTTCAGGTCCTTGGTNAAGAATCGAACGGTGTCNGCNCTGATGAATTTCGACTCGGCGTCCTTCACGAACTCCAGGAAGTCCTGCAGTTCCAGCAGCGGCTCGTTCCACGGCTTGATCTCCTCGCGCGCGGCGAGGATGTCCTGATAGATCTCTTCCTGCCCCTGGCTGACGAGCACCTGATCCTCAAGCTCCTCCAGCTTTAACGTCAGCCGCTTGAACGAGAGTTGGTAGTGCTCGACGATGGCGGCGCGCAGCAGGAGGTAGAGGAGGTAATCGGCGTCGTAGCGCTGGGCCTTTGTCTGGCGGCCGATCAGCCGCTTGCGCGTGCGCGTGAATAGGCGATGGATATCGTGCTCGTAGAGGATGACGAAATTCCGGCCGAGCACAAACGCCCCTTTGCTCGGCTCGACGACCCTGGTCTCCGGGATGTAGTGGGGCACCACGTATTCGAGATAGAGGCAGTTCTCATACTCGATGTCGAACTGCATCGGCGTCTCGTCCAGGATCTCGTTCATCACAAACGGATCGATGTTGAAGTAGGAAAAGAGCTTTAGGATCGCCGACTCGTCGTGGACGTCGCGCAGGGTGNTCCAGTTGATGCGGTTCGGATCGACCCGCGCCAGCACCTCGTCGACCCCGGCGCATTCCATCTCCAGCATGCTCTCCGCGTCATAAACGACGAGGACGTAACTGCTGATGGCATCCGCGCCNCCGCTGTTTTTTTGAGTTTGCGGCGCGGGGGTCATGGGTCCGTCGCTCATTCCACCTCTCCCACTCTTTGACGGCGCTACATCACGTCCGGCGCGCTCATGCCCATCANTTCCAGCACGCGNCCGAANACGGTCTTNGCNGCCCNATAGAANCNCANNCGCGCCANNCGNAGCGNCNNNGNCACNTCGCTATGNANNACNCGGCANTCCTCNTANGNNGGNTGGAACAACGCCGCCAGGTCATAGGCATAAAAAGCCAGCCGGTGCGGCTCATACGTCGTGGCGATGGTCTCGATCACGTCGCCAAGCTCCAGCGCCTTGCGCAGGAAGGCCAGCTCGCGCTCGTGGGTGAGCAGGCNCAGGTCGGCGTCCTTGTCGGCGTCCTCGGCGAAGCCCGCCTCGGCCCACTTGCGGAAGATGCCCGCGCAGCGCACATGGGCGTTCTGGATGTAGTAGACCGGGTTCTTGTCCGACTGTTCGACGGCCAAATCGAGGTCGAAATCGACCGGGCTGTTGGCCGAGCGCGAGATCATGAAGTAGCGGATCGCGTCGGCTCCCACCTCGTCAACCAGTTCATCGAGCGTGACGAACTGGCCGCGG
>JAACJX010000143.1 GCA_014237545.1 Ardenticatenia bacterium
CGATGGCTCGTTCGAGTACGCGGCCGAGGTCATGGGCGTGGAGCCAGGCAACAACATCTTCCATCTGGCGCTGCCGGCGGGCATGCTGCCCGTGGCCAATTCGTGGGACGTGCCGCCGCTGTATGGCCACGCCGATGAGGGGCGATTCGTCCTGGGCTGGAGCATCAACTGGAACAGCGAGTCGGGCGGCAACCAGTGGCCGATCTTTCGCTTCGCGGCGGTTGAACCGGGCGCGTTTGTGGCGCGGGCGGGCGAGATCGGTCGGGCCATCGAGCGGGCCGCCCGAGCCGGAAGGCAGAAACTGCTCACCCCGTGGCACTCCGGCGAAGCTATCGACAAGGTGTGGCTGCTCGACCGGCTCGGCCAGCGGTTTGACCTGGAAGGGGTGCGCACTCTGACCTTCGAGGTCGGCGTCGATTACGACGAGTTGCCCGGCGGGACGAAGAGCGGCAAGCTGCGCGAGCTGATCCTGTATATGGAGCGGCAGGATCAGTTGCCGCGCCTCATCTCGCTGCTGCGCAACCGCTACCCGGGGACGCTAGGCGAGTGACTGCCCCAGGATCCAGCCCTCGATCCGGCGCATGGCGGCGTTCACCGGCTCCCCGGCCGGCCGGCGGCCGAACAACACGTTGAGCATCCCCATCAGCCCGACGACGGCATCGAACGGGTCCTCGCCCGATGCCGTCGGACCGAAGCCATTCCGGATTAGCGCCACCAATTCGTCGCTAAGCTGAACTGGCTGGGCCGCTGTCCAGGCCAGCAATCGATACGCGTTAGCCGCGCGGCTGAAGGGTGATTGCTTGCCGCCGCGGCCATCCGGCCCCTTTGGGAAGGAGAGGCCCAGTTGGATATAGAACTCGGCCGGGTAGCTTTCGGCGACGACGATGCCGCCCTGCTCGAGTAGTCCGGCGAGCGGCCCGGCGAACGGCCACAGGCGAACGTCGTCCCGCTCGCGCAGCGCCGGCCCGATCACGTCGCGCCAGCCGCAGATGGCCGCCTTGCCCACCTGTTGCGCGCCCAGCGTCCAGAAGAGGGGGGCGGCCGGGCGCCGCTGCGCGTGTCCCCGGTCGCAGGCGCGGCGCAGGTCGTCCACGCGCTCGAGGCCCAGCCCGTCGAGCAGGTGCTGCTGCCGGGCGTGTCCCGGTCGAGCGGGATAGAACGGCCGGCTCAGGGCGATCTCGGCCGGGCTCTCCGCCGGGCGACAGAAATCGGCCCACTGGTTCGTCCCCAGGCGTGGNAGCACGGCTAGAAAATCGGTGATGCCCGCTTGTTCGGCATAGGCCAGTGGCAGGCCGAGCGGAAAGTCGACGCCGAGGAAGACTCCGCCGTCATTTGCGGCAGCATGGAGCCGCGCCAGCCAGGACGAGGTGTCCCCGACCCGNTCCGGCGCTTGCAGGATGTAACGGCCNTGGGCTTCGCGGATGGCGTGCGCCACCCAGCGCTTGCCCGGCGCNGTTGACCAATCAGCGTGGACNATGAGCACGGGCCAAGTATCCATGAGCATCATTGTAACTGAACTTGACGCGCCCCGGTTGGTGATCGAAAATCTCCCACAATATGGACTGGTTACCGCTCGTGCTGCTAGGGATGACCGCCTTCGCCGCCACCAACGTCGACGACAGCCTGCTCCTCGTTCTNTTTNTTGGGGACCGGCGCTACCGGATCCGGCACGTCTTTGCNGGGCAGGCGCTGGGTATTGGCTTGTTGGTGGTCGCCAGCCTCGCGGGTGCGCTGCTGGCGCTGTCGGTTCCGGGGCAGTGGGTCGGATTGTTGGGGTTGCTGCCCATAGCTTTGGGGGTGCGTGAGCTGATTGAACGGCGGCGTGGCGAGGATGGCGAACAGGCCCTGGCGACGGCCGTNACCGGCGAAACGCCGGGCTGGCGGCGAGCCGCGGCCGTGGCCGGGGTGACGCTGGCCAACGGCGGCGACAACATCGGCGTCTACGCGCCGCTTTTCGCCGCTCGCTCCCCGACCGAGACGGCGGTCCTGCTGGTCGTGTTTNGCGGCATGCTGGCCGTCTGGCTGTTCGGCGCGCTCTATCTGGCGCGGCGGTCGGCCGCGGCGGGAACANTGCAACGCGTGGGTCGGGCGATTTTCCCCTACGCCCTCATCGTTATCGGCCTGGTCATTATCATTGAGCATTTATAGGAGAACCCCATGACCTCGTATGAAGCAGAAGTCCTGGTGATCGGCGGCGGATCGACCGGCACAGGCGTGGCCCGAGACGCGGCCATGCGCGGCTTCCGNACGGTGCTGGTGGAGCGCTATGGCATCAGCGACGGCACGACGCGCCGCTACCACGGGCTGCTCCACAGCGGCGGCCGGTACGTCGTCAGCGATCCTGAGGCCGCGCGCGAGTGTATTCAGGAGAACCGCATCCTGCGCCGCATCATGCCCCACGGCCTCGTCGACACCGGCGGCTTCTTCGTCCTCGCTCCGGGCGACGACCCGGCCTTTATCTCTCGCTTTCTGGCGGCGGCGAAAGATTGCGGGNTGCCGGTGGAGGAACTCTCACCGGCGCAGATGCGCAAGGAAGAGCCGGCGATCAACCCGCGCATCGACCGCTGCTTCTGGGTGTCCGACGCGGTGGGCTATGGCTATCTGGCTACCTCGGTGACGGCCCGCAGCGCGGCCGATCACGGGGCAATTGTCCTGCCCCATCATGCCGTGGTGGAGTTGATCATCGACAACGGTCGCGTCCGCGGCGCGGTCTGCACCGATGAGCGTGGCGAGAAGGTGACAATTGCAGCCGACGTCACGGTCAGCGCGTCCGGCCCGTTGGCGGGGAAGATCGCCGCGCTGGCCGGCATCCACCTGCCGCTCGTGCCCGGCAAGGGGACGATGGTCTCCGTCGACCACATCCCTTTGCGCACGGTGATCAACCGCTGCCGCTACCCGACCGATGGCGACATCATCGTGCCCAAGCGCGGCGAGGCCATCGTTGGCACGACCGACGTGAAGATCGACGACCCTGACCAGTTCGGCGTCACGGGCGAGGAGATCGACCGGATGCTGCGGGCGGGAGAGGAGTTGCTGCCCGGTTTTAGCGTCAGCCCGACGATACGGGCGTGGGCCGGCGTGCGGCCGCTGTTCCCGGCGCCCGGCGATGGCGGCGACGGCAGCCCGCGCGGCGTCACGCGCAACCATGCCCTACTGGACCACGGCGAGCGGGATGGCGTCGAGAACCTGATCACCATTACCGGTGGCAAATGGACGACGCATCGCCTGATGGCCGAGCAGACCATTGATCTGGTCTGTCGCAAGCTGGGCGTGGAGCGGCCGTGCCGCACCCATCTGGAAGTCCTGACGGAGGAGATGTTCGAGTCTGCCTGAGTGGCGGCGNTTACGCGCTGTAGGCCNGCTCGNCCAGCCCGGCCAGCCGTTCCCANCTNAACCGCGCCCGCATATCTTCGCCTGCCGCCGCGCCCATGCGCTGGCGCGCGGCTGAGTCGCGCAGCAATGCCACCGCGGCCGCGACCATGCCGGCCACGTCGCCCGAGGCGCGTAGCACGCCGGTTCGACCGTCGCGAACGTATTCCGACACCTGGCCCACCGCCTCGGCCACGACGGGCACTNCCGCGGCCAGCATGTCGGCCAGTTTGACCGGGCACTTGGTGCGGTTNAGCAGGGTGTCATNCATCANGTAGAGGCCGACGTCGGCCGCGGCCAGCGTGGCCGGCAGCTGCTCCAACTCGACCCAGCCGGCGTCAATTACCGCATCCAACACCCCTGCCGCCGCCNGTTGCTGGCGGAAGACGNCGCCGTCGGCCGCGTAAAGCCCCGCGCCGACNTGCAGCACGNCCAGGTCGGGCACGGNGGCGCGAATCNCGGCCAGCACGGCGGCCAGCCGCGCTGTATCAAACTCGAACAGGCGGCTGTAGACCAGTACGGTTGGCCGCTGGCTCAGACCTAGGCGGGCGCGGGCGGCGGCCCGTTCCAACGAGGAGACCGGCGCAAGGGGGATGCCCGGCCCGTTGGGGAGGTAGTGGACGCGCTCGCGGGGGGCGCCGAGGCTCCAGGCCAGACTCTCCAACGTGCGGCTGGCGACGGTGATGGCGTGAGCGTGGGTCAGCCCCCAGCGCTCCTGCCGGGCGAAGAAGCGTTTTTGCAGCGGCGAATAGGGGGCGATGTCGTTCCAGCCGCCGGCGCCTTCCCAATCGTCGGTGTCCATGACCAGGTGAACGCGCCCGCGGTGGAAGCGCCACAGCCACTCGGCCGCCAGCCCGCTGTAGGCCTTGGGCTTGAAGGCGTGAACGACGTCGGGCCGCCAGTCGATCGTTTCGCGCGCCAACCGGCGAGCGATGCCCAACGTGCCGCCCTCCAGCGGGATGTAACGCATCTCGACGCCAGCCTCTGCCCACGTGCGATCGGCTTCGGCTGGTGTGTCCCAGGGCGGCATGATGAGCCGCACGGCGTGGCCCCGGGCAACCAGCGGCCGCGCCAGCCCCAGAGCCCGGCTGCGCATCGTCTGCTTGGGGTGCAGCCCGAAGGGGCCGATCATGGCGATTCGCATGGGGCAATGATACGCGATTAGAGAGGAAGAGGGGAGATCACGGACGACAGACAACGGGTCACGGAAAGATAGTGGCAAGTGGCACGTAGCAGGTGGCACGTGGCAAGTAGCAGGTGGCACGTGGAAGATAGGAGGCGAACTCTTTCTTGGCAGTTGTTTGCTGTGGCCTGTCTTATTTGATTTTTTTGGCGGATTGCTCGTCGCCTATCCGTGGTCTGTCGTCCACAGCCGCGAGGAGTTGCTGGTCCTCAGGGAACGGGCTGCCGTTCTCGCGCAGGATTTCGAGCAGGCGGGGATGGTCGGCGTACACGCCGCGGTGGTCGGCCGGCAGCAGGGCGGCGATGCGGCACATCAGGTCGTCGGTCTGCGCCTG
>JAACJX010000281.1 GCA_014237545.1 Ardenticatenia bacterium
CATCACCACCTTCCTCAACCCCGAGGAGGCCAGCTCCGACGACGTCTTCAACATCGACCAGGCCGAGATCAGCATCGGCTCCGGCGGCCTGACCGGCAAGGGCTACCTGCAAGGCACGCAGAGCCAGCTCGGTTTCCTGCGCGCACAGCACACCGACTTCATCTTCTCGGTGCTGACGGAGGAGATGGGCCTGCTGTTCGGCTCGCTGCTCGTGCTGGGGCTGATGGGCTTCATCCTGCTCCGCATCCTGAGGGCGGCGTCGCTCAGCCCTGACCCGGCCGGGAAGCTCATCTGCGCCGGCATCGCCGCCATCCTCTTCTTCCAGACGGCCGTCAATGTGGGCATGAACGTCCGCGTGCTGCCCGTGACGGGCCTGACGCTCCCTTTCGTCAGCTACGGCGGCAGCTCGCTCATCACCCTCTTCCTGGCCATCGGCGTCGTCGAGTCGGTGCTGATGCGGCAGCGGAAGCAGGAATTCGGCTAGGCCGCCGCTTCTTCGACTGCTCCTCCTGACGTCCGTTTTTCCTCCTCAACCGAACATTCCACTTCCTGGCGCCACGGCCGAACGTGGGCCGATTAACCGGCTGCCAAATCACCCAAAAAGCGTTGACTTTTGCCTGTTCTGCAGTACTATATACCCATCAACCTGTGCAGTTATGTGACGAGTTCCGGTCGTACTTCTGCCTACAGTATCGGTATTAGCTTCCATCGATCATCATCCCCAATCCAATTGAGGACTCACCTTTTGCTTGCCAGATTGTTCTGGTTATAAGGGCATTCATCCTATATGAAATAAGTATTTTGTCTTAATGTGGATTGTAACAATTCTGATCGATACTACTATCAGTCGCTCTGTATCAACGCCGCGGCGCAATGTGCTTGGCCCGCCCGGCATCTAACTCGATTGTTCTCGTTGCAGGAAACAATCCCGTAATCATTGCTACTTATCGAATAAGGTCAGCGTTTCTCACCCATGTAGTACCGGGCCCGACGAAGCCAGAATGTAGCCCGAGGCCGACGTCTCTTTCAAGCGAAAACCCGGAGGGTTGCCCCCGCAACAACCCGGTTAACAATCATTACCTTTCAACGCCACTTCCAGGATGGCGTGGTTAAGTGTTCAAACTGTTGGCTGGACGCGCCCATTGAACGCATTGAACGCATTTATCACAACTTATCAAACCAACCGGCGGGGGAGCGCCACCCGGCCGACTTCGCTTGCGTTTTCGCCCGCCTGCTGCGCGGGCATTTTTGTTTCAGTCATCGGTCATACTTGTTTGAGGAGGAAATTAAGCAATGTCGACTCACACTAGGAAGCGGCCATTCGCGGTAGGACTTTTGCTCCTGCTGCTGGCCATGCTCGTGGTCCCGGCGATGGCGGCCGTCTGGACTGATCAGTCCGACTACACCCCGGGCTCCGTCGTTACCATCAGTGGCGACAACAGCGACAACGCCGGCTATCTGCCGGAGGAGGTTGTTGATGTCAACGTCTATGGCCCCAACGGCTACACCGCCACATGTAATGGGGTGGCAGATGACTTGGGCGCCTGGTTCTGCCAGCTCACGCTGTGGGACAGCCTCGACGCTGTAGGAGCCTACAGTTACACGGCGACAGGACGGACAAGCGGGGTGACTGAGACCGGAACATTCACAGATTCCGCCGGCTCATATTCCCTGAACTGGTCGGCCGCAGATCCTAAACCAAACAGTGGTCCTTTTGCGCCCACTTACGCCAAAGTCTCGCCCTCGCAATTGGCTTGTCCCACTCCTAGTGGCGGCATAGGGCGCGCGGCAGACCCACTAACCAATGCAATATTTGGTAGCCCGAAAGATTCTGTGGAGTCGCTGGCACCTGAAAACATGGCTCTGGGCCAGATCGTGCCATTTGAAGTAAGGATCGCAGTCTCGGGCATCACCACACCGGAAAACGGCGTGATCGAATTCACACCCTATTGGCTAACTAAGACAACCAATGGCGGCAATTTCGGCTATGACCCGACCTATGAAGTCTACTGCGCATTTGTAGACACGGCTGACACGGCCACGGTCGACCCCGCGAG
>JAACJX010000565.1 GCA_014237545.1 Ardenticatenia bacterium
ATCTACTTTCTTCGATGCTCAACGTCAAACCTATCGTCATCTTGCGCGATGGGCTGCTCGAGATCGCCGGGAAAGTCCGCACCCGGCATAAAGCCCTCGATCACATCTTAAGCACCGTCCAGACGCGCATCGGCAGCCTCGATCCGAAGCTGGGGGTGGGGACGGGATTTGAGGGAGATGAGCTGGAGGAGATGCTGCGCGCGGCCGGGATCGACCTGGACGGGCCGGCGCTGGGCGAGTCGGGGGACGCCGAGCCGCAGTTGGATAGGGCCGAGGAACTGGCGGCCGAGTGGGGAGTGAAGCGGGGCCAGATGTGGCGGCTGCCAAGCCGGGTGGAGGGGCAAGAGCACCGGATTATCTGCGGGGATTGCACGGACGCGGCCGTGGTGCAGCGACTGATGGCAGGGGAGCGGGCGGCGCTCTTCGCGACAGATCCGCCGTATCTAGTGGATTACGACGGCACCAACCACCCGCCGGCGTGGAATGCGCCGAAGAAAAAGAAGGAATCGATGAACAAGGACTGGTCAGCGACCTACAAGGACTGGGACGCGGCCGAGCAGGGCGTCGAGTTATACGACGGGTTCGTGGCGACGGCTATCGAGCACGCGATTACCGGGAATGCAGCCTGGTACTGCTGGCACGCGAGCCGTCGGCAGGCGATGCTGGAGGCAGTGTGGGAGCGACATGGGGCATTTGTTCACCAACAGATCGTGTGGGCGAAGGACCGGCCCGTACTGACGAGGAGCTGGTATATGTGGCAGCATGAGCCGTGCTTTTTCGGCTGGATCAAGGGCAACAAGCCGAAACGCGNGGTGGATGAATGGATCGGAAGCGTGTGGCAGTTTCCGACGCAGACGGCATTCGAGAAGACCGACCATCCGACGCAGAAGCCTCTCGCGTTGTTTGAGATCCCGATCCGGCAACACACGGATGCGGGTGATATCTGCTATGAGCCGTTCAGCGGGAGCGGAACGCAGATTGTGGCGGCCGAGAACCTGGGGCGGCAGTGCCGGGCGGTAGAGCTGGCNGCTCCTTTTGTGGCGGTTGCGTTGCAGCGGTATCTGGATGCGTTCGAGATTCGTGGAGAGCTGGTGGAGGGGTAGGCAATGGGAGGTCAAGAAGAACTACCAGGGGCCATGCTCTTGTCGCCGGAAGGCATGGAGCACGTCCGGAAGACAATCGACAANATCTTCGGGTTGTTTGAACAAGTCGCCCAAGAGATTGAGAAATTGGGAGAGCGTGTAGAGCAACTTGAATCATCCCGTCACGTCGGCAGCCCGCCAAAGGACGGCCGCAAATACTGGTTTGACCAGGAGAGCGGGGAGTGGATTCCTTTCACCCCCAGACTTTAGAGTCGGCACGAGGCAAAGATGAGTCCGGGAATCCAGACGATCACACAACTTGACTTGCCAATGACGATAGAGCATCCGGACTGCAGGTGTCCGGTTTGCGGCAGGAAGCTGGCCATCGCGGGGATTGACAGGTGGCACACCGACGGCCAGGTGCCGTTGGATGGAATTCGGTTGACTTGTGCTTCGGAGCCCAATAGTCGCGGGCAAAGATGGGAACAGTGGCTTGAGAATCACTGGCGCGACCCGGCCGTCTGGCTTCGGGTAAACCAGTGGGTGCATCAATGGTTTAATCAGTGGCTTCGCTATCGGTTTGTCGAGCCGGAAGTTGTGTCCAGGAAGCGGCGGATGAAATGGCGGAGGGCCGGGTGACTGGTTTAGCCCTCACGTCTCCTGGTTTAGCTTGCCTTGTCCTTGGCGTCGGTTTCGGCGGCCGACTCGCNCATCTTCGCTCGCTTGGCCGANACTTCGTCGTCGGCTCTGCGGGCGGCCTCGGGGATGCTAAAGCCGGCGCGNACCCAACGNTTGTATTCGTTATTCCAGATTTGCCAGATTTGTCGGTCGGTCAGTTGCTTGTTCATGGTGTATCTCCGGTGGGTTCAGTCGTCTTTGCCGGTCAGATAATTCAAGGCTTCGACCAGGGAAGCCTCGGCCAGGCGTATGTCGAAGAGGAAGGCGGCTGCGTGGTTCGGGGCGCTGCGGACGCGTTCCCGGTTGAAGGCAATCGCGTTGCTGATGTCTTCCAGCAGGGCCTCGATCGTGGATTTGTGGGATTCGTATTGTTGCAGTTTGTCGTTCATTTTTCTCTCTCCGGAAGTGGTTTACTGACTGACATGTTACTCGGCCGGGCACATAAGCCAAGGCTCAGTTCAATGTCAATTGGGTGTCTTTTTGAACAGCTTTGGAGAAAGAGGAAGCGACCCGTTACCGGGCCGCTGGTGGGCGGGGGATGGGTTTGGCGGCTACTCCTCGTCGTCCATGGGGACGGTCACGTAGCGGCCGGCGCTGTTGCACCAGTAGAGATCGATACCGGATGCGGTGCGGATGTGGGCCGGCTGCANCTCATCGGCNTNGCACTCTTCGTCGTCGTCTTNAGGCTCGTTCTCGTTGAGTCGTTCGATGAGGTCGTCGAGGTTGAGGTCACGGCTCAGGAAGCCGTGGTCGCGGCCGGCGATGATCTTCAGGTGGTCGAGGATGTAGGCCTCGGCATTGTGATCNCCGGTCTCGCGGACGTAGGTCTCGAGCAGCGCGATGGCCTGGTTGAGATGGTCCTGGGCCCCATAGACGGTGNCGATCAGGTCTTCCTTGTCGATGGTTCTGGCGGTCACGGTCATTACTCCTTTTGGCCAAGTTCGGTGTCGACGGCAATGTCGACCAGGGCAAAGAACTCGTTAGCGCCGCTTTTGCGAATGCCGGCGTCGAGCAGCTCGGCATATGCATTCTTGGCGGCTTCAGTGCGAAAGTTGAATTCCCCGGTGTCGTACTCGTCGGCGTGGTCGGCGATGAGTTCGGCGATCAGGCGGGCGAGTGTCTCGGAGCGCAGGTGGTCGAGCAGGTTGGTCATGGCGGTTTACTCCTTGTTGGTCAGAAAGTTATGGACGTCGCGCAGGGACTCTTCGACCTGGGTCAAGTCGCCTACGAACCCCCAATTGGCGCGGCCGTTGTCTTCGAAGTCGGTACGCAGCCGTTTTACCTCGGCGGTGATGGCGTTCAGCAGGTCCTTGACCTGCTTTTCATGTTCGGTGAATCGGGCGGCGGCTGTCGTATTCTTGGTCATTTCTCTCTCCAGAATTGGTTTGTTGATGGACATGTTACTCGGATGGGCGCATAAGCCAAGGCTCAGTTCAATGTCTGTTCAATGTCATTTGAAGGTCTGAGGACGGGATAGAAAAGATGAACACGTCGGCCAATGAGGAGGTGTGACGTTGGACGGGACAATCGGACGCTTGTGGGAAAGACGCTCTTCGGAGCCGGCGCGCTGGTTCTATCGGTTCGATACGTTCTACCGGCCAATGGGGCCAGAGCGAAACTTGCTGGCCTCTTACCGAATGTGGTACCAGGCCGAAAGAGGCAGAAAGAGCGCGGCGGTCAGCGCGCCCACAAGCTGGCGTGAGGCGGCCGACCGGTGGCAGTGGGCNGAGCGNGCCGAGGCATGGGACGTTGAGCAGCGGCTGGAGCGACTCAAGGCGGAAGACGAAGCGCGGCTTAAGAATCGCGAGCGTCGGATCGCCCTGCTGAACGCGGTCATGGCGAGAGCATCCGACGCGCTGTTGAAGCTGCAGACGGACGAGGCCAAGTGGAGCGACGTCATGACGGCCATCCGGCTGGCGGTGCAGGAATTGCGCCACGAGTATGGGGACGANGTGACCACGGTCAAGGTAGAGACGACGGAGATGATTCCGGAATGGATGACGGNCGTGGCGCGGATGGATAACGAGCAACTGGANCGAGTGATCAGGAACCTGGANCTGGTGGAGTAGACGGGAATACCCCGTAATGCGCATAGCGCGCTGGTGACGCGGAGGCAAGGCATGCACAAGGTGGGACATATAGCGGTGGGACGGCGTACGCGCGACGAGGTGTGGTCATTCCTGCGGAGCTACATGAAGGCAAATGTAGGACGGCCGCCGACGGCGCGAGAGATNCAGGTGGGGACCGGGTTGCGCTCATTGAGCGTGGTTCATCAGTCACTTGGGGAACTGGAGCGCGATGGGCTGATCCGGCGCGGAGAGTTCGGCAAGACGCGCGGCATCCGGATTATCGGCGCGACCTACCGGCTGCCCGAAGAGGAGGCCGAGACGATATGAGCAGACGGGGGGTGGCCTCCAGCGCTCGCATTCAGGCGGCCGAGCGGCGCGAACAGGCCTGGGAGTTGAAGAAGCGGGGNTATTCGTACCGGCAGATCGCGGAGAAGCTGGCGACGTCNAAGTCGACGGCCGAGCGCGACATCAAGCGGGTGCTGGACGAGTTGAACGCCCGCACNCTGGAGACGGCGGCCGAGGCGCGGGCGCTTGACNTGGCGCGGCTGGACGAGCTGCTGGTGGCCTGGTTCGAGACNGCAACGCGATCGCAAGAACGGGCCTTNCGGGAAGCGCAGGAATNNGCCGCAAACGGCGAGGCGANTGAGCCGGTCGANNGCGGCGANAANGANNCGCTGAGCTTGCTGGACGANCTGGAGATTGCGCTGAAGGAGNCGACNGTNTCCNGGCAGGCGGCCGATATCGTTTTCAAGGTNCTGGAGCAGCGGGCGAAGCTGCTGGGGCTGTACCGGCAGGAGGTGGCGTTGACGACGCCGGCTCCGCTGCAAGTGGCGGCGGATTTGTCCGGGCTGGATGAAGAGAGTCTGGATGCAATCATCAGAAACCTCTCGGCAGCGGCTGGCGCTGGCGCA
>JAACJX010000643.1 GCA_014237545.1 Ardenticatenia bacterium
AAGTCAATAGCCGCGAGCTGACCGTGGAGGACGGCTGGATCTACTTCGTCCACGGCTGGTCGCAGGTCGTGGCCCAGGTGCTCCACGTCGACCTGACGCCGGAGGTGTTTGCGGCGCTTGAGCGGGCGGCGGCCACCGTTAGGTAGTAGGGGAGAAGGGGTGAAAGGGAGAAGGGGTATTCCTCTGCGTTTTTACCCTTTCTCCCTTCCTCCCCTTCACAAAAAAGGAGACCCATGAAAGCACGACTGGTACCCATTTACTTCGATCCCGGGAGGGACGAAGGATTTGATATCCAACTGGCGCGGCTGGGCGAATTGCTGGCCGATGACGCCGAACTTTTGCCGCCGATGGCGCTGGGTGGGCCGCTGCCACCGGACGCCGACGCGGCCGTCTTCCCGCAGATGCTGGGCGAGGCCTACCGCCGCGTGGACGACTTCCGCCGCCTCGACCTGCCTGTCTTCGTCGTCACGTCGGAGTTCGGCACGCTCAACATGTGGGACTGGGAGATCGTCGCCTATCTGGAAGGGGAGGGAGTGACGACCTTCGCGCCCTATTCGCTGGCGCAGACGCAGATGCTGTGCCGGGCGGCGGCCGTGCGGACGCACCTGCGCGGCCGCAAGTTCCTCGTATTCCAGGACAACCCCGGCGAGGGCTTCCAGGCGCCCATCTTCAAGCGCTTCTACTGGTGGGAGGACGAGGCGGCCCAACGGCTGTTTGACCGTTTCGGCATCACCATTGTGAAGAAGAGCTTCCGCGAGTTCGGCGCGCGAGCCAGGGCTATCCCCGACGGGGCGGCCGCGGCCGAGTGGGAGCGCTGGCGCTGGCCGGTGGCCTTGCCCGAGCGGGCGCTGCTGAGCGCGGTGAAGATCTACCTGGCCCTGCGCGACGAATTGGCTGCCGACCCGGCCATCGTCAGCGCGGGGATCAACTGCCTCAACGAGTCCTACTTCAGCGATACGACCCCCTGCCTGGCGTGGATGATGCTCTATGAAGAAGGTCAGCTGATCTGGGGTTGCGAGGCCGATACCCTGTCGATGGCCACGAAGTACGTGCTCAACCACGCCCTCAACGCGCCGATCATGATGACTAACCTTTACCCGTTCCTCATGGCCGGGCCGGCGCTGAAACACGAACGCATCCCCCACTTCCCCGACGTGAGCCGCTTCGCTGATACGAACCCGGAGAACTACGTGCTCGTGGCTCACTGCGGCTACTTTGGCCTGCTGCCGCCCAGCTTCGCCACAGAGTGGACGGCACGGCCGAAGGTGCTGGCCATCGTTGACGAGAACGCCCACGCCGTGGACGCCCGCCTGCCCGAGGGGCCGGTGACACTGGCCAAANTGCATCCTTCGATGGGCGCGCTGACGGCTGTCGAGGGGACTCTGGAAGGGTATGCCCAGTTCCCCGGCTCCGACTGCCTCAACGGCGGCGTCATCCACGTGCCNNANGGNCACAGCCTCGTCCGCAAGGCNACGTCGCACCACTACCTGATCACCACCGGGCACAACCTGAATGATATGCGGATGGCGATGGGGGTGTTCGGGATTGGGGTGGAAGAGTTATGAATTAGGAATTGGACCGGGTTGTGTAGATGCGCTGGTCACGCGTATCGTCGTCCCCCTTCCCGGCGCGGAATCTACCTCCAGGCGCGCTCCCACGGCCTCGGCTCGCTCGCGCGCGCCGAGGAGACCGAAATGCCCGCCCAGGGCCATTTCCGCGGCGCGTTCGGTCGTGTCAAACCCTGTTCCGTCATCCCTAATCGCGAGCGAGATTGCCTCGGGCGTGAAATCGAGGGTGATGGCGGCCCGGTTAGCCTGGGCGTGGCGGCCGATATTGCGCAGCGCTTCCTGCGNGATGCGATAGAAGGCCAGTTCCGTGTCGGGANCGGGCCGGCGGGCTACGCCGGTNGTCTCAAANGTCACTGGCAGGCCCAGGGCGACCGACTGATCGCGCGCCAGCAATTCCAGCGCCGGGACCAGGCCCAGGTCGTCCAGGTAGCTTGGCCGCAGGTCGCGCGTCANNCGGCGCAAGTCGGCGATCGTGTCAGTGGCCATGTCGCCCATTTCCGCCAATTGCGCGGCCGCGTCTCCGGTGGCCCGCGTCTGGGCCATTTGAATGCGCTGGTTGAGAGCGATCAGNGATTGNATGGTGTCGTCGTGCAACTCGCGNGCCAGCCGGTGGCGTTCTTCTTCCTGGCCTGTGGTCAGTGCGCTTAGGTAGTCGCGCAACCCNTGCTGGGCCATTTGCAGCCGGCGGGCCATGCCTATCAACTCCCCTTGCAGCTGGCGAATCTCGCCGATGCCGCCCACCGGCTCGCGCACGGCGTCGAACTCGCCGCGGCCGAGGGCTGTCGTGCGGTCGGCCAGCGATTGCNATGGCTGGACGATTTGCCGCACCCCAAACCATAAACCGGCCAGGGTAATGGCCAGCACCGGCAGCAAAACGAAAGGCGCCAGCTCGGTGCGCCGCAGAATGGGGTCAGTCATTTCTTGCCAGGCCTCTTCCATGACGAGCGCCCAGGCGACCGGTTGGACAGGTGTATAACTGACGACATGATCTTCGCTATCGAGTCCGCTGCTAACGTTCAGAAAGGTCGTCCCGATCTCCCCCCGCAAGGCTTCGGCCACGCCGGGATGGTCTGTGATCGGGCCGGTATGGTCTCCGGGGCCTGTCTGATAGAGGAGGGTGCCGTCCGGCGCGACGAGATAGGCGACGGAATGGTCGCCGGGCCGAACGACGCGAGCCAGCACATCACGGGCGATGATTGCCGGATCATAAGCACCGATAGCCGCGCCACCGCCTTGAATAAGGGCGACGATAAGACCGATCTGCCCGTTTGACGTGGGGTGGGGCAGGAGGGGAAGAAAGGAGGGAGAATCAGCGACGGTCGCCAGTAAGTCGGAATTGAAGAATGCCCACCATGCCGGATCCTTCGCCACGACACGGCCGTCCGCGTCGATGATCGCAACCTCCAGGAAGTCATCGCGGAAGGAAATGCTGTCGGCCAAGGCCATCTCAGGGTCACCGTGGGCCGCATGGAGGGCCAGGTTGGCGACGGCCGCGGCGCGACGCTCCAGATGTTCCTCGATGGCGGCCGCGGCGGCGCGTGTCGCTCGTTCGTCGCGCTCGCCCACCATCTGTCGCATGGCCCGCTGGTGTAGCGACAACCCGCCGAGGGC